>JBQLZI010000286.1:0-3154 GCA_052168195.1 Phycisphaerales bacterium | reverse complement strand
CGCGACCCTGCGTCGAGATGAACGAGCCGACCTCGCACGCCGCCGCCGACGGCCGCGGGCGCAGCGCGCACAGCAGGCGATCCGCGTCGCCGACCCCGAACCAGTCTCCCGTGACGTTGTCGTGGAGCAGCGCATCCTCGCAGCGCGCCAGCCAGCCGCGCCCGGCTCGCGGGGGCGTGCCCTTCCGCGCGTCGCGTGCGGTCGGCTCCGTGTCCGTGCCGAGGTCGTACCCGAGCCAGCCGATCCAGCCCCCCATGAACGGCGCACCGCTCGCCGCGTCGTCATTCGGACGAACGTCCAGCCGCCCGAGCGCCTCGATGCCCACGCCCGACGCCGCGAAATCGATCGTCTCGCCGCTCGGCGCCGCGAGGATCGACCACCGGGAACTTCCCCGGTCCGGCGCGGGGCGCGAGAGCAGCGCGCACAGTCCGAGATCCTCCGGCCAGCGCGTGACGACCTCGGCGGGAGTCCCGAGGGGCTCTTCACGCCGAACGATCGACACGGCATCAGGACGCTGAACGGCTTTCATCCTCAGTTCACCCATGGTATGAACGATAAAGCGTCCGATACGCACGCACGAGGAGCAGACCGAAACCATGGCCAAGCCGCGCACCAAGGCCTCGGGGAAGAAGCCGTCCGCAGCCAGGAAGAAGGCCCCTTCGCGGGCCCGCTCGACGAGCGCGAAGGCCGCGGACCGCCTCGTGTTCTCCTTCGGCAACGGCAAGGCCGACGCCAAAGGCGCGATGAAGCAGGAACTGGGCGGCAAAGGCGCCAACCTCGCGGAGATGACGCGGCTTGGGCTCCCCGTCCCGCCGGGGTTCACGATCAGCACGCGGGCCTGCGCGGAGTTCAACGACAACGGCGGGCGCCTCACCAAGGACACCCGCGCGCAGATCCGCGCCGGGCTCGACCGCCTCGAACGCGCCGCGGGCAAGAAGCTCGGCGACGCCGAGCGCCCCTTGCTCGTCTCCGTTCGCTCGGGCGCAGCGGTCTCGATGCCCGGCATGATGGACACCGTCCTCAACCTCGGGCTCAACGACGAGACGGTGCTCGCCCTCGCCCGGTCCACCGACAACGAGCGCTTCGCGTACGACGCGTACCGACGGCTCATCAGCATGTTCGGCGACGTGGTGATGGGCGTCGAGCACGCAAAGTTCGAACGCGCGCTCCTCGACGCAAGGCGCGTCGCGGGCGTCGAGCACGACCACCAACTCGACGCGGGGCGGCTCCGCGAACTGTGCGCCCGTTGCAAGGACATCTACCGCGAGAGCGTGGGCGAGCCCTTCCCGCAGGAGCCGTTTGAGCAACTGATCCACGCGGTCGAGGCGGTCTTCCAGAGTTGGAACACGCCCCGCGCCGTGCGCTACCGGCAGATCAACGAAATCCGCGGCCTGCTGGGCACCGCCGTGAACGTGCAGGCCATGGTCTTCGGCAACATGGGCGATGACTCCGGCACCGGCGTCGCCTTCACGCGCAACCCGTCCACCGGGGAGAACACGTTCTACGGCGAGTTCCTCGTCAACGCGCAGGGCGAAGACGTCGTCGCGGGCATCCGCACGCCGCGACCGCTCAGCGAGATGGCCGAGTGGGACAAGGGCGTTTACGACGCGCTCGTCGACATCAAGAAACGGCTCGAAACCCACTACAAGGACGTGCAGGACATCGAGTTCACCGTCGAGCGCGGCGAACTGTTCATGCTTCAGACGCGCACCGGCAAGCGCACGGGTCCAGCCGCCGTGCGCATCGCGGTGGAGATGAACAAGCAGCGGCTCATCGACCGCCCGACAGCGCTGCGCCGCGTGCCCGCCGCCCACCTCACGCAACTCCTGCTCCCGTCGTTCACCGAGAAGGCGAAGAAGGCCGCGACGCGCCTCTGCACGGGGTTGCCCGCCTCACCCGGCGCGGCCGTCGGCAAACCCGCGTTCTCCGCCGACGAGGCCGTCCGCAGAGCCCGCGACGGCGAGTCGGTCATCCTCGTCCGCAAGGACACCAGCCCCGAGGACATCGACGGCATGCACTCCGCGGCGGGCATCCTCACCAGCACCGGGGGCATGACCAGTCACGCCGCCGTTGTCGCGCGCGGCTGGGGCAAGTGCTGCGTCGCCGGCGCCGGGGACCTCCACCTCGACGAGCAGGCCGGCTCCATCAGCGTCGGCGAACGCCAGATCGGCCGGGAGGACACGATCTCCATCGACGGCGCCACAGGCGAGGTCATGCTCGGAGCCGTCAGCACGTCTGAGCCGGAACTCTCCGGCGAATTCGCGACGCTCATGAAATGGGCCGACGCCGCCCGCGACCTCCGCGTGCGCACCAACGCTGACACCCCGGAAGACGCGCAGCGGGCCCGCTCGTTCGGCGCCGAGGGCATCGGCCTGTGCCGCACCGAGCACATGTTCTTCGATCCCCAGCGCATCACCGCGATGCGCGAGATGATCCTCGCCGACTCGCGCGAGCACCGCGACAAGGCGCTCGGAAAACTCCTCCCCTATCAGCGCAAGGACTTCGCGGGCATCTTCGAGGCGATGGACGGCCTGCCCGTCACCGTCCGCCTGCTCGACCCGCCGCTGCACGAATTCCTCCCGCGCGACGACGCCTCGCTCAAGGAGATCGCGCACAGCGTGGGCGTCAGCGTCGACCGCGTCCGCCGACGCGTCGCGCAACTCCACGAGACCAACCCCATGCTCGGGCACCGCGGGGTGCGTCTCGCGATCACCTACCCCGAGATCGCGATCATGCAGGTCGCCGCGATCGTCGAGGCCGCCATCGACCGCGTCGAAGCGGGCGGCAAGCCCAGGCCCGAAATCATGGTCCCGCTCACCATCGCGCGCCGCGAGATGATCACGCTGCGCACCGTCATCGAGGAGACCATCCGCAACATCCGCGAACGCCGCACGTTCACGAAGAAACTGCACATCCCTATCGGCACGATGATCGAGGCGCCCCGCGCCGCCCTCCGCGCCGCCGAGATCGCGAAACACGCGGACTTCTTCTCATTCGGCACCAACGACCTCACGCAGATGACCTTCGGGTTCTCCCGCGACGACGTGAACTCGTTCCTCCCCTCCTACCTCGAGCGCGAGATCCTCGACAACGATCCCTTCCAGTCGCTCGACCAGCCCGGCGTGGGCCGCCTCGTTCGCATGGCCGTGGAGGA
>JBQLZI010000285.1:0-3170 GCA_052168195.1 Phycisphaerales bacterium | reverse complement strand
CCGCGTCGCGTCGGCGCCCATCGCGCGCCATTCCAGCACCTGCCGGCGGAACGCGATCTCCCCACCGGGGCCGCGCAGCACGATCATGCCCACGTCGGACGGCGCCGCCGACGCCGCAGCGCGAGACACGAGCGACGTCGGGTCCACCAGCAACGCGCTCAATCGATCGGTGCGCACGGCCATGCGCACGCCGTTGGATTCAACGAGAGTCTCTGCGCCGGAGTCGTCCGCCGCGCCGAGCACACGAAGTTCGCTCGATTCGGTCTCGACGCGGACCTCGCCGTCAGGTCCGAGCACGCGGCGGTCCTGCTCGACGCGCACCGCGCGAAGGGCGATCGGCGCCGGCCCCACGGGCTCGCCGCCGAAACGCGTTGCGCGCAGATCGATCATCGCGCCGAGCAATCCGGCCACTGCCCGGTCGTCCGCCTTTGCCCGCTCGGGCGAGCGCACGAACCATCGGCCGTCCACCCGGGCGAGTTCCAGCGTCGACGATTCGCCCTCGATCGCGACGCGCGACGCCTCGATCTCCACCCGGGGAAGCGCGGCGGGGCTGCGCCACGCGTCCTGTGTGATTGTCTCAACCGCCTGCGCCAGCCCGACGGGTGCGCGCGCGAAACGCCCGAGCCCGTCGCGGACCATTGCGCCGCCGCCGACGGCGCGGGCCGAGGGTTCGATCCACACCGCGACGCGCTCGCCGTCCTCGAACCCGAGCACGATCTGCGACTCGCGGTCGCCGGGCGCCGCGCCCCCGCCCTCGATCGTCAGTTCGCCGAGAAGCCGCAGCGCGCCGCGCACGGCGGCGTCGCTCGCCGGCCACCCGTCGCTCGCCAGTGCCCACCCCTGCGCGGTGCGCTCAAAGCGGATCGGCTCGCCATCCACGGGCGTGATCTCGACCCACTCGGCGCCGAACACCGATCGGTCGAGCAGCGGCGACCCGATCGGCGCCCCCGCGCCGCGACCCGTGAGCAGCACGACCGCGAACGCCACTGCGGCGGCGGCGAGGATCGCCAGGATGATGAGCGCACGCTGGTACACGGAAAGGCACTGTACCCGCGAGCCGTCAGCCGCGCAGCAGCCGCAGGGCCCCGCCCGCGAGCAGCACCGCCGTCGCCGGCCCCAGAATGCACAGCGCCCACAGCCAGCGCAGCGTGCCCTGATCGATCGCGCCGATCCGCGTGGCCGACGACGAATCCGCGCCGGACGCGATCACCTCATCGCGGCCGAGGAGCCAGAGCAGCGACGCGTCGAGCAGTTCGAGGTTCCCCGGGCTGCGCAGCCCGACGCGCCCGCCCGTCTCGCCCCCCTGCAGCGCGATCAGATCGAAGAACCAGCCGTTGCTGCCCACCACGACCACGCGCTGCGATCCATCCGCGCCCTCCACGAACCGCTCGCCCGCGGCCACCACGGTCCATGGCCCGCCGCGCGCGTCGACGCGCTCGTCGAACGACGCCGCCGCGTTCATCGCGCCCGCCTGCATCAGCGAAGGCCACTGCGACTCGCCCCACACACCCTCGCTCGAGTCGATCGTCACGATCGGGGTCCACGGCATCGCGGGTTCGCTCGCGACCGTCATCGGCGTGGGCCAGATCAGCGTCAGCGCAACGCCTTCGATCGCGGCGCCGAGCGGGTGCGCGTCGTTGGCGTCCAGCGTGCGGAACCGCGCGATCGAACGCGGGCCGGCCGGCGTGCTCGTGGTCTCGACCAGCGGGCGGCCGGTGTCGACGCTCAGTCCCAACTTCGCCAGGTGCGCCACGTACGGGTCGGGCTCGCCCACGCGCGGCAGCAGCGACGGCCCCACGTTCATCAGCACGGATTCGCCTTCCTCGAGCAAGCCCTGCACAGCCTCCGAGAGAAGCCCCATCCGCGCCGCGCCGTCCGCGCTCGACGCCGCCCCGGGCAGCACAACCCACGCCACGGGGCGATCGCCCAGCGTTGGACGCGGCTGACCGCTCTGCCCCGCGGCGGCCGCCCATTCCCGGATGTCGTACCCCTGCGCTGAGAGGTGATCGAGCACGCCGCGCATCCCGCCGACCGGGTCGGGCTGACCCGGCGCCGGGGGCTCGAGGATCGGCGCGGGCTGGCTGTGCACGAGCACAACGGCGGGCGCGCCGCCATCGCTGCCCGCGGAAGCGAGCGCCGCCGTGATGGCGCGCTCGGCGCCGAAGCGCACTTCCGCCGCGCGTGATTCCGGCGAAGCGATGATCGACTCGATGCTGATCGCCAGCACATCGCTCTCGGACAGCAGGACCGCCGCGTCCCGGCTCTGGAGCAGACGCAGCGCGTCGAGCAGCCGCACGCTCGGCGCCTGCGCCAGCGCGTCTTCGGCGCGGAGCGCACCGTCGCGTGCGGCCTCCGCACGCGTGCGCACGCCCGGCGCGGCCTCGTGCAGGGGGATGTACAGATCGGCCTCTCGCACACGCGCCGCGGCGCGGGAGATCGTGTCGAGACTCTCCGCGGCGCGGGCGAGCACGACGCCCAGCGAGCCCTTCGCGGCCTGCACATCGGGGAGTTCCACGCCCGCGACCCGCGCCTCGCCCGCGAGGGGGTACGCGTTGGCGACGCTCGTCAGCTCGTCGCGGCGGACCCGCGCCAGCGCGGCCAGCTCGCCCAGCGCATCCAGCACATCCTGCCCCGCGCCGGCCGCCTGCATCATCCCGGGCCACGCGCCCAGCGCCTCCGCCAGCGCGCCGAGTTCGCCCGCCGTCGCCCGGGCCGCGTCGACCGCGGCGTCGATCGCCGCGCGTCCCCGCACCACTTCGTCCTGTCGGAGCGCGAGCATCCGTTCGGGGAGCGACTCGAACGCGGCGCGGTCCGCGGGATCGGATGTGTCGATGAGCGTGGTGTCGAGATTCCCCGAGCCGCGCCGGAGCGCATCGAGCAGGTCGGTCACGCGCTGCCGGGCGGCGCGGTCGACGCCGGAAAGGTTCGCGACGACCACGAGTTCATGCGGCGATTCAAGGCCTTCGAGCAGCGCGAGCGTGCGCGGCGAAAGCGAGTGCTGGCGCGTCGCCGTCACGTCGAAACGTGCGTGCTTCGTCTCCGCGATGAACACTGCGGCCACGCACAGCACGGTGACGGCCACGAGCAGCGCCACCGAGAGCAGCGCCGAGCGCAGGCGCCGCGCCGAAGCCGCCCGCGCGGCGCGGAGAAACGCCCGGTCGTCGTGCCGG
>JBQLZI010000284.1:0-3182 GCA_052168195.1 Phycisphaerales bacterium | reverse complement strand
CCCCACGCCCAGCCCGCTCTCAACCCGCCCGCCATCGACCCCCACGTCCGCGCCAGCCGCGTCCGTCCCGGCGTGCACGTCGTCGGCGACCACCGCGCCACCTCGTCGATCAACGGCGCAATGCTCTCGGGCAGGCTCGGCGCCGAGGCCGTGCTCCACGACCTCAACGCGCCCTGAGCCGATCCAGACTCGCGCTCCACGCGAACAATCCCCCATGCGCCCGCTCGTCGAGCCAACCGAGCACGGCCTCTACTGTGCCGCCGGCGACTTCCACGTCGACCCGTGGAGGCCCGTCCCCCGCGCCGTCGTCACCCACGCCCACGCCGATCACGCCGCCTGGGGATGCGATTCCTACCTCTGCGCCGCGCGCGGCCGCGAGGTGCTCGCGCAGCGACTCTCCCCCGACGCGCGCATCCAGCCCCTTGAGTGGAACACCCCGCTCGACATCAACGGCGTGGGCGTCTCGCTCCACCCCGCAGGGCACATCCTCGGCAGCGCGCAGGTCCGCCTCGAGCACCGGGGCGCCGTCACCGTCGTGTCCGGCGACTACAAGACCGACCCCGACCCTACCTGCGACCCCTTCGAGCCCGTGCGCTGCGACGTCTTCATCACCGAATCCACGTTCGGCCTTCCCATCTACCGCTGGCCCGCGCAGCGCGACGTCTTCAACGAGATCAACGAGTGGTGGCGCGACTGCCAGGCCCAGGGCCGCACCGCCGTGCTCTTCTCGTACGCGCTCGGAAAGGCCCAGCGACTCCTCGCGGGCATCGACCCGTCGATCGGCCCGATCCTCGTGCACGGCGCCATGACGAAGTTCGACGAGCCCTACCGCGCCGCGGGCGTCGACCTGCCGGAAACCATCCACGCAACCGCCGACAACGCCAAACAGCACAAAGGACGCGCCCTCGTCCTCGCGCCGCCCAGCGCCAACGACGCCCGATGGCTCCGCAAGTTTGGCCCCGTCTCCCTCGCGATGGCCTCCGGCTGGATGCGCATCCGCGGCACACGCCGGCGGCGATCCCTTGACCGCGGATTCGTCCTCTCCGATCACTGCGACTGGCCGGGCCTCCTGCACGCGATCCGCGAGACCGACGCGTCCTCGATCGGCGTGACCCACGGCGCGGCCACGCCCCTCGCGCGCCACCTCGAATCGTTCGGCCTCCACTCCTTCGTCGTCCCGACCCGCTACACGGGCGACGCCGACGAACCCGCCGACAATGAATCGAAGGGCGAGGACGCATGAAGCGCTTCGCGCAACTCTTCGACGACCTCGACAAGACCACGCGGACCTCCGAGAAGGTCGCCGCGCTCGAACGCTACTTCCGCGACACGCTCGCGGACGACTCCACCCGCGCCGACGCCGCGTGGACGCTCGCGCTGCTCACCGGTCGACGCGTCAAGCGCGCGATCACCTCAACGCACCTCCGTGCCCTCGCGTCCGAACTCGCCCACGTCGAGCCGTGGATGCTCGCCGAATGCCACGACGCCGTCGGCGACCTTGGAGAGACCGTCGCCCTTCTGCTCGAGAACTGGTCCCCGCCCGAAGCATCGACCGCGCCGACCTCCGACCTCCGCCTCCACGACGTCATGGAGCGCCTCCGCGCCATGGTGAAGATGGACGACGCTTCCCGCGCCCGCACCCTCACCGAACTCTGGGCGCCCCTGTCCACACGCGAGCGCCTCGTCCTCAACAAACTCCTCTCCACCTCCTTCCGATTCGGCGCCAGCGCCAAACTCGCCGTCCGCGGCCTCGCCGCCGCTACGGGACTCGACGAAGCGCTACTCGCCCACCGAACCGCCGGCGATTGGGAACCCACGCCCGACGCGATCGACCGCATCACCGCGCCCGCCGACGCCGAAGGCGCAGCGCACGCCGACGCCTCGCGACCGTTTCCCTTCTTCCTTGCCTCCCAACTCGACATCCCCTCCGAGCCCGCGCTCGCCGACAAAGCCCTCACCGCCGCGCTCGGCGACCGCGGCGCGTGGATCGCCGAATGGAAATGGGACGGCGTGCGCGCCCAGATCCTCAAACACAACGATACCGTTTCTATCTGGTCACGCGGCGACGAACTCGTCACCGACGCCTACCCCGAACTCGTCGACGCCGCCCGCGACCTTCCCGGCGCCTTTGCGCTCGACGGCGAGATCCTCGCGTGGGACGACGCCAACGATCGTCCCCTCCCCTTCACGCTCCTCCACCGCCGCCTCAACCGTAAACGCGTGGAGCACGCACTCTTCCAAGATGTGCCCGTCGTCTTCACCGCCTACGACCTCCTCTCCCTGCACTCCGCCGACCTGCACGAACAACCGCTCGAATCCCGCCGCGCCGCGCTCGAACAACTCGTCGGCGCGCCGAACGCGGCCATCCGCCTCTCGCCCGTCATCGCCGCCGCCGACTGGGACGCCCTCGCCGCGCTCCGCGTTGAGTCCCGCGACCGGCTCGTCGAAGGTCTCATGCTCAAACGCCTCGGCTCGGCCTATCAGGTCGGCCGCAAACGCGGCGACTGGTGGAAGTGGAAGATCGACCCCCACACCATCGACGCCGTCCTCGTGTACGCGCAGCGCGGCAGCGGCAGGCGCGCCTCCCTCTTCACCGACTACACCTTCGCCGTCTGGTCGGGGAACGAACCGGGCGCCGGGGAACTCGTCCCCTTCGCCAAGGCCTACTCGGGACTCACCGACGACGAAATCGCCCAGGTCGACGCCTGGGTCTCGCGCAACACCACCGGCCGCCACGGCCCCGTCCGCGTCGTCAAACCGGAACTCGTCTTCGAACTCGCCTTCGAAGGCGTGCAGGAATCCGACCGCCACAAGTCGGGCCTCGCGCTCCGCTTTCCGCGCATGCACCGCTGGCGCACCGACAAACCCCCGAGCGAAGCCAACACCGTCGCCGATGTGCGCGCCATCCTCGACGCCGAACTCGCCCGGAGCCGCGCATGACCGCGCCCGATCCGCTCCAGCCCGCGCTCGACTTCTTCGCGCGACGCGAATGGACGCCCTTCGCGTTCCAGATCGAATCCTGGCGCGCCTACCTCGCGGGCGAGTCCTGCCTCGTGCACGCGCCGACCGGCGTCGGCAAGACCTACGCCGCCGCGCTCGGCCCCATGCTCGCCGCCCGCGCCCGCGGCGAAACGCAGCCCCGGAAGAAAGGCCAGCCCGCGCCGCCCATCCGCCTGCTCTGG
>JBQLZI010000283.1:0-3194 GCA_052168195.1 Phycisphaerales bacterium | reverse complement strand
GTGGGGGAGTTGCGGGTGGTGTTGCCCATGTCCGTCGGGGAGGTGATGTTGCCGACCGCGACGACGGTCACGCCCTCGGCCGGGTTGTCGCCGACCGTGTACGTGATGCCGTCGACGGGCTTCCACGCGACGTCGGGGCCGAGGCGGACGACGAGCGCGCCCGCGAACTCGCCCTTGGGCCCGGCGGGTGGGTTGGTCCACATGATGGACGTGGCCGTGGCGCTGGCGTTCACGGTGAGGTTGCGCGCCGTTGCGGGCCAGGTGAGGTTGCCGTTGGAGATCGACTGCCGCGCCGCGGCGACGGCGGCGCGGGCGTCGGGCATGCCGTAGCCGTACGACTCGCTGAAACTGGTGATGCCGCTGAACCCGAGGTTCTCGACGCCGAGCAGGGTGTTGCGGGCGGCGTTGGCGCTGGCGGTGTGCAGCAGGAGGCGCTTCAACTGGGCGGCGTGGAGGTTCTCGTTCTCGGAGATCGCGAGGGCCGCGACGCCGGCGATGATCGGGGTGGAGGCGGAGGTGCCGTTGAAACTGTTGGTGTAGTCGCCGCCCGATTCGCTGGGGTCGTCATTGTACCCGCCCTCACCGGTGACGTCGGTGGTTGTGATGGCGAGGTCGTTGCCCTCGGTGGGGCCGGTGACGTCGGCGCCGAGGCCGTAGTTGGCGTAGATCGCGCGTTCGCCGTCGTTGCCGACGCCGCTGACGCCCAGGGTTTCCTCCATGGACGCGAGCGCGCTGCCGTAGGTCGTCAGCGTGAACGAATTCGCGGTGGCGAAGAGGAAGAGCATGCCGCGCCCGTCGCGGGCGTTGTTGGTGAGGTCGATGATCGTGTCGCGGGAGATGTCGGGGAGGAAGGTCTCGTTGCTGTAACCCCAGGAGTTGGTGTGGACCGAAGCGCCTTCGGCGGCGGCCGCGGCCCAGTTCTCGGCGGTCTCGGCGACCGAGAGCCCGTTGCCGTCGAGCCCGATGTACGACGTCACGATGACGTTCGCGTTGGGCGCGCCGCCGCGGACGCCGATCATGTTGTCGACGGCGGCGACGAGGCCCGTCACCGCGGTGCCGTGGTTGCCGATGCCCGTGTCCGGGTTCGACGGGAGATCAAAGAAGTTCACACAGTCGACGCAGGGGACGACGTTTCCGGCGTAGTCCGGGTGATCGGGCTGGATGCTGGAGTCCATGATCGCGATCAGGGCGCCGTCGCCGAGCGTGAGGGCCCAGGCGGCCTCGGCGTTGATGTCGACCATCTCGACGCCGTTGCCCTGCCCGGTGTTGTTAAGGTGCCACTGGTCGACGTAGAGCGGGTCGTCGATCTCTTCGCCGCTGCCGCCGGTCGAGACGGTGCCCGAGATCGTGATGGTGTAGGGGTTGTCGTCGGCGTCGTTGTTGAGGAACGAGAGCTGCCCGGTGTAGGTGCCGTCCATGAGGGCGTCGAGTTGCACGGAGAACACGGTGCTCGTGCCGCCCGCGACGGGGCCCATGGGCTGGGACGTGACGGTGAATCCGCCCGGCACGCTGACCGCGCCGATGGTCAGCGGGTCGCCGCCGTCGTTGTGAATCGTGAAGGTGCGCACCACGGCGGCGCCGGTGGAGGTCGTGCCGAAACTCACGTTGCTGCCGTTGTCGACCTCGGCGCCCATAAGGGTCACGCGGAGGTCGGCGGGGCCCATGGGCATGTTGACCATGCCCGAGAGCGTGATCACGAAGGGGTTGGTCGCGGTGTTGTTGAGGATCTCGAGGTCGCCGTTGGGCGCGCCGGCCATCTCGGCGTCGAGGGTCACGGTGAAGTCGAACGTCCCGCCCGGGGGAATCGGGTTGGCGGGGAAGGGCGTGTTGACGGTGAAGCCGGTCGGGACCGAGCCGACGGAAAGGCTCAGGCCCATGTCGCCGGTGTTGGTGATCGTGAAGTCGGCGGAGACGGGCGTGCCCTGGGTGGTCATCCCGAAGTCGTACATCCCGCCGCTCATGATCGTGGTCATGCCCTGCATGAGTTGCAGTTCGGGGTCGGTCGTGCGCATCTCGGCGTAGAGGTCGGGATGCGCGAAGCGGACCCGGGCATCGCTCACGAACGCGTCGCCGGCTTGGAAGGCGCGCAGCGCGGTGTCGGTGCGGACCATGAACACGTCGCGGAGGAGCGCCTTGCGCGTGACCTCGCCCGTGAGCCCGTGCTGGCGGAAGAACGCGGTCGCCTCGGCGAGGGTAGTGGGGTTGCGGAAGCCCACGAGCAGTTCGTTGACGCCCACCGCGTACACGGGCTGGCCGGCCCGCTGCGTGAGCCCGAGCATCGTGGCCTGGTTGATCTGCTCGCCGTTGGGCGTCACGACCTGGTAGGTCATGCGCTGGCCGTTCTGACGCATCACGACCTCGCCGCGGATCGACGCGGCGTTGGTCTCGCGTCCGAGCAGCGACTGGGGCCTGATCGCGGGGCGAACGACCGGCGCGCCGCCCGGATCGCCGATGATCGAGCCCGGACCGGCCGGGCCCTGGCTCTCGCCCGCGGGCGCGGAGCCCTTCGGGGGCAGCGGCGTCTGGGCGTGGGCCTGCGAGGAGAAGGCGGCGGCGACGAGGCCCAGCGCCAGGGCCGCACACGCCGCGAATCGAGTCGCACCTCGAACCATGAGTATCGCTCCACAGAATCGGCGATCGAGAACACATCCACCCGGTCGACGCACGCCCACCGGCGGCGGCAAGGCCGCACTCCGCCACAGCGTAGCGAACCACACGCCCCCGCGCCGACCCGACAAGTCCCGTCCGAGGCGAAAAAACCGTGAGGAACCCGCGCGCACGCCGTCGGTTGCGGTCCCCGTGCGCACGGGTGCGGACTCCTATTGTCCCTCCGTGCGCCACCCCGAAAGCCACATCTTCGCCTTCACCCCCGACACCCTGAAAGAGTGGTGCGCGGCCCGCGGCATGCAGTCCTTCCGCGCCGCCCAGATCCTCGACTGGGTCTACCAGCGCGGCGTCGTCGACCCCGAGCAGATGTCGAACCTCTCCAAACGCGACCGCGAAACCCTCGCGAAGGAGATGACCTTCCTCTCGGGCGCCGTGCTCGGGCACCAACTCGCGACCGACGGCACGCAAAAACTGCTCGTCCAGTGGGATGACTCATCCGCGCTCCCCCAACCTCTCCCTTCAAGGGGAGAGGTCGACGACCAACGGTCGTCGGGTGAGGGGCCTTCCAGCGCCCCGTTCCCCGGGCT
>JBQLZI010000282.1:0-3221 GCA_052168195.1 Phycisphaerales bacterium | reverse complement strand
CGAACATGCGGAAGTCCGCGTTCAGCGACTCCGTGTCTTCCGTCGCGGTGCGGCTGAAGATGAGTGAATCGTCGCGGAAGAGCCGAAGCGACGCCTGCACGAAGGATGGCGTGCCATCGGGAGAGAGTCGCTCGAACGCCATGGCGAGTTCGAAGCCCTCGCCCGCGGCGATGTCGAGATTGAAGTTGTGCTGGACCAGCGACTGTCCGGTCACAGAGTCCGACCCGGAGAACCGCGAGGCGGTCGCGCTCAGATCGGCGTCGACATGCCACGAGGAGGCGTCCCCGGTCACGGCGACGGCGCCGGCGCCGCTGCTGTACAACTCGAGATCGTTCCCGACGAAGCGATCGTTCTCGATGAACGAGTTGGCCATCCCGAAGAAAGACCCAAGCGGATCCTCGCTGATCTCGATGTCGGTCATGCCGATTCGCGCCTGGGTGTTGAGTCTCGTTTCGAACGAATTGACGGGCGGGGTCCCGGCGAGCGCGAGGGCGGCGAGCGCGAAGAGCGCGACGGTGACGATGGTCGAACGCATGGGGCTTCCTCCAGGTTGCTCGCGCACGCGAGCGTGACGTGTTCGTTCAGGCGCGGCGGCGACGGGCGGCGAACACGCCCGCGAGCGCGAAGGGCGCGGCGGAGACGGGCGCGGGGATGATGTCGACGGTGATGCCGCCGTCGATCTCTGACGTCGAAGACATCGCCCCCGCCACGCCGGCCGTCTCGGTCGTGACGAGCATCATGAACTCGGCGCGGTACACCGCGCCAACATCTTCGACCTGCGCGTTGAACGTGAAACTGCCACGCCCGGACAGCAGCGTCTCGTGCTGCAGGACGCCATCGCGATAGAGACGCGCCGCGTATTCGATCTCCAGGATGGACTGTTCGTCGGCGGCGTACCCGCCGAGAAGACTGCCGGAGAATCGGGCGAACCGTCCCGCGCCCACGGTGAATTCGGCCCAGTAGTCCGCGCCCGTTTCGGCGAACGCCTCATTGCCGTCGTTGCTGAACGCGTTCGTGGTCATGAAGGATCTTGTGGTCCAACGGCGCGGGGCGAACTGCATGACGGTCAGGGAGGATTCCGCGATGCCGCGTCCGCGGAGCTGGCCTCCGACAAGGAGGTCCCGGTACGCGTCGGTCTCGATCGAGTCGAGGGGGCTGTTGAGGGCGGCGGTGTCCGACGCGGCGTCCGCGTTCACGCGCGCGGCCGAGGACGCGGATCCGCCGGAGGAGTTGACGGGGATGCCCGCGATCACCGGCGCCGCGATCGCGAACGGGACGGCAAAAGCGACAGCACGGATCATGGCGTGTTTCTCCCTCTTCGACCCCGGACCCCGGGGTGAGCCCCAAGGTATCCCGCACCGACCGGATCCGGAATCCCTGAATTCTCATATTCAAAAGAAAAAAACGCCGGCGCGAAGGCCGGCGAATGTCAGTCGGGATGTTCGCCTGCGTTACGGGAAGATGCCGCGGAGTTCGTAGACCTTGCCGATGTTCTCGAGCGAGGCGATGTAGGCGGCGGTGCGCATGTCGACGTCGTAGCGCTGGCGCGCGAGGACGGTGCGGCGCGCGGCCATGACCATGTGGCGGTTGAGTTCCTCGTCGACGCGCTCGCCGTCCCAGTACTGGTTGGTGCGGTTCTGGACCCACTCAAAGTAGGAGACGGTGACGCCGCCGGAGTTGCAAAGGATGGCGGGGAGGACCTCGATGCCCTTGGAGAGCAGGGCGCGTTCGCCGGCGGGGGTCATCGGCGCGTTGGCGCCCTCGGCGATGACCTTGGCGTTGATCAGCGAGGCGTTCTTCTCGGTGATCATCTGCTCGAGGGCGGCGGGGATGAAGACATCGACGGGGGTCGAGTAGAACTCTTCCTCGGAGATGCGTTCGCCGCCGTGGCCCGGGTTGGGGGCGCCGTTGGACGCGTGGCCCTGGTGCTTCTCGTAGCCCGCGACGCCGCCGTGGCGTGCGCAGTGCTCGGCGAGGGCGACGGCGTCGAAGCCGTTGTCGTTGCGGATGGCGCCGGTGTGGTCCATGACGGCGACGACCTTGGCGCCGCGCTCGGCGATGAGGCGGCCGGCCCAGGAGCCCACGTTGCCGTAGCCGAGCACGCTGACGCGGGCGCCGTTGAGGTTGAGCCCGAGGGCGGGCGCCATCTCGGCGACGACGTCGACGACGCCCTGGCCGGTGGCCTTCTCGCGGCCGACGGAGCCGCCGACCTCGACGGGCTTGCCGGTGACGACGGCCATGGAGTTGGGCTTCTCGGAGATGCTGGTGTAGGTGTCGGCGAACCAGGCCATGACCTGGGAGTTGGTGCCGACGTCGGGCGCGGGGATGTCGTAGTCGGGGCCGATGATGGGGGAGATGGCGACCGCGAAGCGCCGCGTGACGCGCATGAGTTCGTCTTTGGAGAGCGCGTGGGGGTCGCACTTCACGCCGCCCTTGCCGCCGCCGAAGGGCACGCGGACGAGCGAGCACTTCATGGTCATGAGCAGGGCGAGGGCCTTGACGTCGTCGAGGGAGACGTGCTGGTGGAAGCGGACGCCGCCCTTGTAGGGGCCCAGGGCGTTGTTGTGCTGGACGCGGTAGCCCTTGAAGAGCGCGTACTTGCCGTCATCCATCTTCACGGGGAAGTGGACCATGACCTCGTTCTTGGGCTGCGCGAGGATGAGTTGGAGGTGGTGGGGGAGTTCGAGCACCTCGGCGGCCTGGAGGACCGCGTCGATGGTCTGGAGGTAGAGGTTGTGGGGGTCGCGCGCCATGCCCAGTTCGTCGTACACGGGGCTGTCGAGCAGCCCGCGCGATCGGCTCGAAGTTGGGTCGACGATGGTTGCCGGAGCCGGCGTGGATGACATACCAGTTGCTTCCAGTTCGGCGCCTGGCCCGAGGGGTGACGGAATCGACGGGCCGGCGTGCGGTTGAATGTGCGGATCCCACCCTGAAGCGCCGCTCGGCTCTCTCCCTTGCCTCGAACGACGGATCAAGACGCGATGATAGTCTTCTACGGTTCGGACCTCACGTGGGCGGTGAAGATCAAGTCGACGGCGGAGGCGCTGGGGGTCCACGCGCGTCCGGCCCGTTCCATCGACATGCTGGAAGCCCGGCTTGCGGACCGTGCCCCGGAACCGGCGATGACGGCGTTCATCGCGGATCTCGCCGAGCCCGAGATTGCTCTGGCGCTGCTCGGTCGCGTGGCGGAGGAGAACCGGCGACGGTCCGAAAACCCGCCG
>JBQLZI010000281.1:0-3241 GCA_052168195.1 Phycisphaerales bacterium | reverse complement strand
GATCCTGACGAACGCGCAGACCGGGCAATCGGTCGACGCCGCGTCATCGACCCTCGCGATCGGCAGCGACGCCCCGCACACGCTCGCGTGGGATTCGACCGCGCGGCCGATCGACGACGCCATCGCCTACAACGACGCGCCGTCCCTGCGCGGCGGGGCCGTGTTCCCCGCGGGGGACGTGCGGCTGCGTTTCAATATCAAGCCCGAAACGCAGGGCATGGAGTTCTCCGCGATCATCTCGGCGCGCTCGCAAGACTTCCGCTTCGAGGTGGTCGCCGGGCGGGCCACGCTCTCGATGCGGCAGCACTCCAGCGACGAGGCCGCGTGGACGACCGTCGCCGAGCGGCCGCACGACGCGCCGCCGGCCGGCGCCTGGAGCGCGGTGTCATTCGCCCTGGTCGATCAGGCGCTCGTCGCCGAGATCGACGGACGCATGCTGCTAAAGCATGAACTCGACTGGTCGCCGCGTGAGCGACTGATGCACGCGACGGGGCGATCGGCGCAGGAGATCGACGAGATCCTGAACAACGAGCGCGACACCTCGCTCGCGCAGCCGGGCCTGTACCGCCGCGCCGAAGCGCGCGTGCGCGTCGAGTTCTCCGGGGCGCCGGCGACGCTGGGCAACGTCGGGCTCGATCGCGACGTGTCGTACTCGCCCGCGGAGCGTCGCTCGGGGCCGCTGGCGGGCGAGATCGGGCTGGCGGGACACCCGCTCCGCAGCGCTCGGCTGAAGCGCGATCAGATGTTCGTGCTGGGAGACAACGCGGCGGCGAGCCGCGACGGGCGCCTGTGGGACACGGTGAATCCGCGCGTGGCCGCGGAGGCGGGCCGCGATCTCGGCGTGGTCCCGACGGACCTGCTCATCGGCCGCGCGTTCATGGTGTATTTCCCCACGCCGCACGAGGTCGTGGTCGCGGGGACGCGGCGCCCGCTCGTGCCCGACTTCGGGCGCGTGCGGCTCATCCGCTGACTCACTGTCCCTGCGAGAGCGTCGCGCGGATCTGGCGGATGCGTTCCAGCCGCGTCCGGTGGATGTCGCGCTCGGGCTCGAGTCTGGTCAGGGCCTCGATGTGCCGCTCGGCGGTCTCGTAGTCGCTGCGGAGCAGCGCGACCCGGGCCGCGGTCTCGCGGAGTTCGGCGTCGAACGGCGCGATGGTGGTGGCGCGTTCGGCCTTCGCCGACGCGAGGTCGTACTCCGAGCGTTCCTCGTAACGCAGGGCGAGCGCCGCCGCGAACGCCGCGGTGCGCTGCTCGCGCGCGTCGAGGTATTCGAGGTGCGGGATCGCGCGTGACGGATCGGCGCTGGCGAGGTAGTGCCGCGCCAGCACGCGGTGGGGCATAGGGTCGACGGGCCGCGCCTCGGCGTAGCGTTCGAGGATCGGCGCGAGTTCGTCGTTCGCCACGCCGCCGTTCTCGGCCAGCGCGAGTTCGAGGAACCCGTGCAGCGCGTCGGCGTTGTCGGGGTGCTCGCGGAGCCACGCGCGGGCGTCCTCCAGCGACGGCGGCGGCAGTTCCAGCCCGGACGTCTCGATCCCGGGCAGCCCGGCGATCCGGGCGCCGTGGCGCAGGGCGAGATCCCGCAGCGCGATGGCGACGACGTCGCGGCCGACCTCGCTCTTCGCGTACGAGTCGAGCCGCAGTTGCGTCAGCGACGGCGAAGGCGCCAGCCCCCACGCGCGCACCTGCTCGGCGGCCCACTCCTTGAAATCGGCGAGGAAGACTTCCGGCTCGATCTCGAGCACGCGGCGGAACGCCTCGCCCTGGCGGACGCCCTGCGCGTAGAGGTCCATGAGGTCGAGCGGCGCCTGCGTGCCCCAGCGGTGCTCGATGTACTCGTACATCCAGTGCCCCTGCGCGTACGCCTGCGAACGGTCGGAGGGCTTCTTGGGCCGCACGAACGCGACGTTGATGTCCTGCAGGTCGAAGAGTTCGCCGTTCTTGAGCGCGCCGGCGAGCAGCAGGCAGGTGTCGTAGTCGCGCGGCGCGAGTTCGTAGCGCACCGCCGCCGCCTCGGTGAACCAGTGGGGGATGCGGTTGCGCGTGCGCGAGAGCGTGACGGTGTGGACGTACTCGTGACGCACGACGCGCACCCAGTCGTACTCGCCGGAGTGGTTGGCGCCGATCTTGGGCGCTTCCATCGCGATCACCGGTCCGGTGGCCGCGGCGATGGTGTGCACGTCGGGCATGCCGGTGATGCGCACGGCGAACCACTCGTGGTCGGGCATGAGTTCGATGGTGGTCTTGCGCTCGGGCTCGTGATCGAACGCCCCGGCGACGACCTCGTGGATGTCCGCCAGCAGCGGGACCATCTCGCGCGCCATGACCTCGTCGACGCCCGGCTTGTAGCGCACGACGAAGTGGTCGCTCTCGATGGTCGCGAACTCGGAAAGGTTCTCGAGCAGCGCGAGACTATTCCGCGCCCGGCTGTTGAACGGGTCGAGTTCCGCCACGGCCCGGAGTTCCTCCAGCGCCTCGGCGTCGCGCCCCGACTGCACGAGCAGGAGCCCGAGTTCGATGCGCGGCGCCGGCGCGCTGGGCTGCCGATCGATCGCCAGACGCAGGTACTCCGCCGCGGGGTCGTACTGGCGTGCCTCGGACAGCGCCGACCCGACCGCGAAGAGCGCATCGGGCGAGCCGGGCGAGAGTTCTTCGTAGCGCGCGAGCAGGTCTTCGAGTTCGCCTGGCTTGTACTCCGCCGCGGCGACGGCGGCCTGGAGCGCGACGCCCTCGCGGTGCGCGGGGAACCGCTCGGCCAGCGGGGCGAGTTCGACGCGGGCTTCCTCCGGCTCGCCCTGGCGCAGCCACGCGCGGGCTCGGAGCAGCGAGCCGACCGGCGACGCGTACGCGGGGTCGCCCGTCACCTCGCGCGCGAACGTGTCGAGGTTGTCGGCGACCTGGCGCACGGCATCGAGGTTGAAGCCGTCGACGTGGAGGCGGCCGAGCAGGCGCCACGCGCGGGCGCTCTTGGGGTTCAGCGCGATGGCCTCGCTGACCGCCTTGGCCGCGGCCTCGCGCGAGTCCTTCTCGTAGAGCAGTTCCGCCTCGGCCATGATCGCGGGCCAGTAGAGCCGGTCGCGTGAGCGGGCCTGCGCGAGCAGGTCGAGCATCGCCTGGTAGCCGCTCGCCGGCTCGCCGTTGAGTTCGGCGCGCAGGCGGAGGGCTTTCACCGCGTCGACGAGGTCGGGCGCGGAGAGCATGGCGCCCGATGTGCGCAGCGCCTCGACGGCGCGCTCGGTCGTCG
>JBQLZI010000280.1:0-3241 GCA_052168195.1 Phycisphaerales bacterium | reverse complement strand
GGACGATCTCGGTCGCGAACTCGCGCGGGCTGGCGGCCACGGGCGGAGTGTACGGGGAGGGGCAATGGGCAGTCGGCAAAGGGCAATGGGGAAGACGATTCACCACGGAGGGCGCGGAGAGCGCGGAGGACGTGATCCGGCCCCCTCTCCTGTTCCGCGAAGCGGAATGGGAGAGGGTGGGGTGAGGGCTACCCCTTCTTACTCTTCCTATCTCTCCTCTTCCGATCGGAGCCATCAGCGCGAGCGGTCTTCCGCGCACGAGCGTCCGGTGCTTGCGTGACACGCTCTGTTCAGAAGATTTCCCCGACTTTTCTGTTCTCGGATCTTCCCGCTCGCCCGCTCCTGGGGTACGTTGTCTTCAGCACAGGACCAGCCCTCCCCAGTTCCGGAGCCGGTCATGACGAGAGCGCTCTGTTTCGCGTTGGCGGCGACCACCTTGGGAGCGATCGCCTCCGTTCCCGCGTTTGCCCAGGGCGGGCTGCACGACTACGGCTTCGACTTCGTCACCGTCGGCGCACCGGGCAACGCGCCGGTGGTGCTGCCTCAGCAGAACGGCAACGGCCCGCCTATCGAGATGGGCCAGGTGAACTACTCGTTCCGCGTGACGCGCACCGAGGTCACGAAACAACAGTGGCTGGGGTTCATCGACGCCTACCGACCCTACCTCGGTCTCGAAGACTACGGGGATCCTCAGTTCTCCGGTCGCGCCGCCGTGTACGCAGGCATCGGTCCGGATGGTTTGCCCGGATATCAGGTGCTTTCTCCCGAGACGCTCGACCGCCCCGTCACGCCCTCGTGGGAGTACATCGCGCGGTACATGAACTGGATGCACAACGGCGCCAAGCCCATCCACGAGGCGACGTTCGAGGACTTCAACGCCGGCGCGTACAACATGGACGACTTCGGGACGAGCACGCCGGTCGTGCGCCAGGAGGGCGCGCGCTTCTTCATGATGAACTACGACGAGTGGACCAAGGCCGTTTATTACGACCCGGACCGACACGGCGAGGGTGAACCCGGCTACTGGACGTACCCCAACCAGAGCGACACGCCTCCGGTGCCAGGCGCACCGGGAGAGGGCGAGACCAGCGGCACATGGGCGTACCGCGATGACGGCGGTCTCGACGCGCCGCCCCCGGTGGGCGCGTACGGCGTCGAGACGCCGTGGGGTTTGCTCGACGCGTCGGGCGGCGAGTCGGAGTGGCTGGAGACCTACGCGCGCACCCACCCGAACTGGAACGCCACGAACGAGTTCCGACCGATCGTGGGGAGTTACACGAACTCGAGCGGGAACTCAGGGGATCAGTGGGACCAGATCGGCTATCTGCGGAACACGATCCCGGACTTCGCGCTTCACGGATTCCGCGTCGCGACCGTCGTTCCCTGCGCCGACGCGAACGCCGACGGCGTGGTGAACTTTGCCGACCTCAACGCCGTGCTCGCCGGGTTCGGGCAGTCGGGCGAAGGCATCCTCGGCGATCTGAACGGCGACGGGACCGTGGACTTCGCTGACCTCAACGAAGTCCTTGCGGCGTTCGGCACGGTGTGCGAGTGAGGAAGGGTTGGAGGGGGGGGAATCTGTCCCCTCTCCCATTCCGCTGCGCGGAACAGGAGAGGGGGCGGAGAAGACCGCGTCATTTTGCAGCCCGCTGCCTGTTCCCTGACGCCACCTTCTTATTCCTCTTCCTGCTCGCCTTGATTCACTTCGTCGTCATCCTCGACGAACGCGACGGGGGCTTTCTCGTCGTGGTGCTCGACGCCCGCTTTCGCGTACAGGTGCACCGCCATTCCGCGATAGACGTGGGTCTCCGGCCCGTCGGCGCCGGCGACGGTCAGGCCGATCTCGGTCTTGTCCGCGTTGAGCATCGGCCAGGGCGTGCGCAGCACGAGGAACCCGTCGTCGTCGAGGATCTGGATCAGGCGCGACGCCTGGTCGAGGATGCGCCGGCGGCTGATGCCCGACGTCATCATGTCGTAGGGCGGGTCCATGAACACGATGTGCAGCGGCCGAGGCGCCTGCGCGACGAGCGAGCCGCCCAGCGCGTCGCCCGTGATGATGGTGCAGCGTTCGGTCTCGCCGAGCATCGCGGCGTTGTCGACGATGGTGCGCGTGTTGGCGCGGTTCTTATCGACGAAGACGCAGCGCGAGGCGCCGCGCGAGATCGCTTCGAGCCCCACGCCGCCGTTGCCCGCGAAGAGGTCGAGGACGGCCGCGTCGTCGAAGTGCCCGCGGAGGAGGTTGAAGATCGCCTCCTTGACCATGTCGGGCATGGGCCGCGCGGGCGAGCCCTCGGGGGGCGATTTCAGAGTCCGTGAGCGGTGCTTGCCGCCGATGATGCGCATGGGGACAGAATAGGGCACGAGGGATAGGGCATACGGCACAAGACGCGAAGCACGCGGCGGCCCCGTGTGCCTTCTTCCTCAGAACCGGATTGTCAAGCCGGCCATGAGGCCGCCCGCGCTGCCGTCGAGCAGCACGTCGTCGCTCTCGACGTCCATGAACATCTGGCGGAAGCCGATGAGCGCGGAGACGTTCTCGGTGAGGTGGGCGCGGATGTTGAGCGTCCAGTCGAAGGTGAAGGCGTCCTCGCCGAAAAGGTCGAAACCGCCGACGTCGGCGCCGGTGTCGAGGGAGACGCGGTCGAAGATCTCGATCTCGAGTCGCAGGCCGACGATGGGGTGAAGGAACTCGTCGCTGCCCGAGTTGCTGGCGCCGCCGATGGTCGTGGAGATGTCCGGCGCGATCAGGCGCAGGCCCGCGTAGGGGATGAGGCGCACGGCGACGCCGGTCGAGTCAGCGTCCGGGGTGTCGCCGTTGCCCGCGGCCCGTTTCCATTCCCACAACTGGTACCCGACGCTCGCGTCGACGGACCAGAGGGTGTAGTCGAGCGAGGAGCCGTTGTCCCCCTCGTTGAAGTCGAGCCAGAAGCCGTCGGCCATCACGGTCCAGGGTCCGGAGCGGTAGAGCCCGCGGAGCGACGCGGCGGCGTGGGCGGTGTCGGCGTCGCCGTCGATGTCGGAAACGTCGACCCTGGGCCCCGCGCCCGCCTTGATGTCGCCGCCGAGCGCTGCCAGCCACACGGTCGGCTCGAGTTGGAGCGTCCAGCGGCCCGGCTCCCAGAGTTCGTCGGAGACGCCCTTCACCGTGTGGTTGGCCGGGGGGGCGACGGGCGTCGGCGGCGCGGCGTCCTGCGCCAGCGCAGGTGTGGCGACAAGCAGCGGGAGAAGAACAGCGAAGACA
>JBQLZI010000279.1:0-3254 GCA_052168195.1 Phycisphaerales bacterium | reverse complement strand
TGCTCGCCGAACTCGAAACAACGCTCCGCACACGCACGCCCTCGGGTCTTGCGCCGGTCGCGGTCTACGGCGAACGGCGCGCGTGGGCCGAGCGCATCACCCAGGCCTGCGTCGACCGCGTGGCGCCCGCGTCGGGCAGACGCGCGAGCGAAGGCGTCGACCTCGTCCTGACGCACCCGCTGCTCGGGTTGCTCGCGTTCGCGCTGGTGATGGCGGGCGTCTTTTATTCCATCTTCCGCGTCGCCGCGTTCCCGATGGACTGGATCGACGAGGCGTTCGGCTGGATGGGCGCGCTCCTCGAATCGGGGCTCCCCGAGGGCGCGCTGCGCGATCTCGCGGGCGGCGTGCTCGCGGGCGTCGGCTCCACCGTCATCTTCCTCCCGCAGATCTGCCTGCTGTTCTTCCTGATCTCGCTCCTCGAGCAGTCGGGATTCCTCGCGCGGGCCGCACTCATGACCGACCGCTGGCTCCGCCCCTTCGGACTCTCGGGATACGCCTTCGTGCCCCTGCTGAGCGCGCACGCGTGCGCGCTGCCCGCGATCTCCGCGACGCGCGGCATCCCGGACAAGCGCGACCGGCTCGCGGCGATCCTCGCCGCGCCCTTCATGTCGTGCTCGGCGCGCATCCCGGTGTACGTCCTGCTCACCGTGCTGCTCTTCCCCGAGAGCCCGCTCCGGCAGAGTCTCGCGTTCGGCGCGTGCTACCTCATCGGCATCGCCGCCGGGCTTCTGAGTTCGATGATCGCCCGCCGCACGCTGCTCCCCGGGCGCAGCCGCGACATGGTGATCGAACTCCCGTCGTACGCCGCGCCGTCGCTGCCCGTCGCGCTCCGCCTCGCCTCGCGCCGCGGGCTGGATTTCCTCCGCAAGGCGGGCACGCTGATCCTCGCTGTTTCCGTTGTGCTCTGGTGGCTGGGGTCGTACCCGCAGTCCGGTCCGAGCCCGGATGGCGAGGCGCTGCGCGCACAGGCGACGTCCATCGTCGAAGCCGCGCCCGAGCAGGCGTCCGAATTCCTCGAAGAGGCCGAGCACGCGGACGCGTCCTACGCCGCGCAGCGCACCGTGCTCGGGCGCGCCGGCTCGTTCGTCCAGCCGGTCTTCGCGCCCCTCGGCTATGACCGCCAGATCACCGTCGCGGTCCTCGCGAGTTTCGCCGCCCGCGAGGTGTTCGTCGCCACCATGGCCGTGCAGGTCGCGGGCGTCGAGGAACTCGAGGAGGACAACCTCGTCGGCGCGATGGCGAACGCCCGGCGCGACAACGGCCAGCCGGTCTTCACCCCGCCCGTGTCGTGGTCGCTGCTCGTGTTCTACGTCCTCGCGATGCAGTGCCTGCCCACGGTCGCGCTCGCCGCCCGCGAGGCCGGGCACTGGAAGTGGGCCGCGCTGCAACTCGGATGGATGTCCGCCGTCGCGTATGTCTCCGCGATGATCGTTTACCAGGTCCTCTCGGCGGCGTCGGGATGACCGCCCCCGGCGCCGGGCTTGACTGGCAGTTCTGGACCGCGACCGCCGTCGCAGCCGCCGCGTTCGCGTGGCTCGTGCGCTACGTCTGGAAGATCGTCCGGCCCCGCCGCGCCAAGCGAACCCGCGCGACCCTCACCCTCGGCGGCAAGCCGATCGAGTGAGCGGAACGTCCGAATGCCGGAGGAGGGAATCGAACCCTCACTCTCTTTCGAGAAACGGATTTTGAATCCGTCGCGTCTGCCTATTCCGCCACTCCGGCGAGGGGGAGCGTCAGGATAGCCCGGGCGCCCCGCCGATCGCCCGGGAACACGCCCTTCGCGGCCACCAGCCCCGATCGGCCGCGATCCTCCCGGGACTTTTCCTTGTCCGACCCGCCGCCCGGTTGTATGTTGGGGGAAGACCCGTTCGTGGGGCCCGCCACAGGAGTTCGTGATGACTTATCGGAATGCGTGCGTCTTTGCCGCCCTCGCGGGTGGTCTCTCGTCCCTCGCGACCCTCCACGCGGCCCCGCCGCTCGACGAGTCCGAGGCCCTGCCGCGGAACATGACCGAGGCCGAGAAAGCGTACGTGCAGGACAACCCCCTCACCGCGCTCCGCGGGTTCACGCCGCCCAGCGACTACCCCGGCATCCGCGCCGTCGGCGAGTACGAGCCGATGGACGCCATCATCTTCGCGTGGCAGGGCTTTTCGTCGTGGCAGCAGATCATCGTGCAGATGGTCAACCAGATCACCAACGTGGGTGACGCCGACGCGGTCATTTACGTGGAGAGTTCCGCCTGGATCAACACCGTGACGAACCAGATCGCCGCGGGCGGCGCCGACATGAGCCGCGTGCAGATCTACGCGCGTAACCTCGACTCGATCTGGATGCGTGACTACGGCCCGCGCTACATCTACGAGGGCGACGTTCGCTCCGTCATCGACCACACCTATAACCGTCCGCGCTTCAACGACAACCTCCTCAACATCTTCCACGCCGACGTCTTCGGCCACACCCGTTACGAGATCCCGCTCGTCCACGGCGGCGGAAACTACCACCTCGAAGGCCTCGGCGGCGGCTTCGCCACCCGGCTCATCAACAACGAGAACCCGGGCCTCAGCGAATCCCAGATCATCGACTACTGGCAGCAGTACCAGGGCGTTGACACCGCCCTCCAGACGCCGTTCCCCGCGTTCATCGACGCCACGCAGCACATCGACATGTGGATGCAGGTCATCGACGACCGCAAGGTCATCATCAGCGACTGGCCAACGCAGTCCGGCTCAACGCAGGACCAGATCTGCGATTCCGTGGCCGCGTCCCTCGCGTCGCAGGGCTTCACGGTCTTCCGCACGCCCGCGGTCAGTAGCGGCGGCGATCACTACACCTTCACCAACATGGTGATGTGCAACGACCTTGTCCTGCTGCCCTCGTACACGAACAGCACGGTCGTCAACAATAACTTCAACCAGCAGGCGCTCGCCACGCTTCAGACCGCGCTGCCCGACAAGACCATCGTCCAGATCCCCTGTCAGGCCATCGTCACCGCGGCGGGCGTCATGCACTGCATCGTGATGCACATGCCCGCGCACCTCGGCGGCGAGAACCCCACCGCCCTCGTGCGTTCGCCCAACGGCGGCGAGCAGTTCGACCCCGGCGAGCAGGTCGAGATCCGCTGGTCCACCGACGACCGCGAAGGCGTCGCGAACGTCGACATCCTGTTGTCCACCGACGGCGGCGCGAACTTTTCGACCGTCATCGCCTCGGCGACCACCGACGACGGCTCCTTCCTCTGGACCGTCCCCGACGCC
>JBQLZI010000278.1:0-3259 GCA_052168195.1 Phycisphaerales bacterium | reverse complement strand
CGCTCGCCGTCGCGCTGGCCGCCGGGCTCGTCGATTTCATGGTGCGCTTCCCCGCGATGTTGCGCACGCTCGCGCTCGCCGCCGCCGTCGCCGCCGTCGCCGTGCTGCTCTGGAAACGCGTCCTCCCCGCCCTGCGCTTCCGGCCGAGTCTCTCCTCCTTCGCGCTCCGCGCCGAGAAGAAGCGACCGGAACTCAAGGGCGTCCTCGCCGCCGCGGTCGACTTCGCCGAAGAACCCCAGCGCGACGACGACCCCCGCCTCGCCCGCGGCCTCTCGAATCTTGTCATCGCCGACGCCGCGTCACGCTTCAAGGCCAACCGGCCCGGGTCGATGATCGACGCCAGACCGGCCCTGCGGTCGATCGGCAAGTTGCTCGTCGTCGCCGCGTTCGCCGCAGCCCTCGCCGTCCAGGCGCCAACGCTCTTCGGCATAGGCGCTCAGCGCGTGCTCGCGCCGTGGACCGGCGCCGAATGGCCCAAGCGCACCGCCGTCGCCGACATCACCGATCTCGACGTCCACCCCCGGGGCGCCGCGATCCCCCTCCGCGCCGCGCTCGTCAAGACCGCCCGCGATCCCGAAGACGCCAGCGTCTTCGTCGACTACCGGCCCGTCGCCGACAGCGGCCGCGCCGGCGCGACCCGCACCGCGCTGCTCACCTACCAGGGCCGCACCGTCGACGCGTCCTCGGCCCGCGCGGGATCCGTCTCCGGCAAGGGCGCGCTCTTCGAGCGCCTCGTCGAAGCCGACGCGTCCGCCGTCGAATACCGCTTCCGCACGAGCGACGACGAGACCGCGTGGCGCCGCGTCCGCTTGGTTGAACCGCCCGCGGTCCGCGCCGCGGTCGCGCGCATCACCCCTCCTCGATACGCGTCGGCGCTCGCGCGCGCAGAACAGGCCGATCCCGGCGCGCTCGCGACGCTGCGCGACTCGATCGACCTCGGCGCCGGGCGCGACGAACGCGCCGTCGCGCCGCCATCGCTCGTCGGCTCGACCGTCGAACTCGTCCTGCATCTCAACAAGCCGCTGCCCGCGCCCACGACCATCGACACCGGCTTCCTCGCCGCCGCCTTCGGCGAACCGCTCGCGTCGATCCCCGACGCGCGATTCACCGCCGAAGCCCAGCAGTGGGCCATCGCGTTCACGCTGCCCGAGAGCGTGCGCATCCCTGTCGCCCTCCGCGACGAGTTCGGCATCGAATCGACCGATCCCGCGGTCTTCCGCTTCGACGCCATCGACGACCGCGAACCGGGCGTCTCCATCACCGACCCCCAGAGCGACCTGCACGTCCTGCCCACCGCACGCGTGCCGGTCGTCGCCGAAGCACGCGACGACGTCGGGCTCGACGCCGCGTGGGTGTCCATGCGGCGCTTCGCGCCCGAAGGCGGCACCGGACCAGGCGGCGCACTCCAGCCCGTCGGCGATCCCGCGGAACTCGCGCTCGCCAGGGCCCAGGGCGCACGCGAGGTTCGCATCGACGCCGAGATCGATCTCGCGGCACTTGAAGCCGAGCCGGGCGAAGAGTTCGAGGTCCTCGGCCACGCGCTCGACATCCGCATGCGCGCCCTCGGCGCCGAGGCCGCCCCCTCACGCTCCCAGCCGCGCCGCATCCGCGTCATCTCGGAATCGGAGTTCATCGAAGAACTCCGCAGCGAACTCGCCTCCGTCCGCGCCGACGCCATCCGCGCCGAGCAGCAGCAGCGCGAGGTGCAGTCGCAGACCCAGACCCGCGGCAGCGACCGCGTCACCCGCCGCGGCCAGTCGCTCGTCGGCGAACGCCTCGCCCGCCAGCGCGACGCCATCGCCCGGCTCCAGGAACGCATCCAGCGCAACAACCTCGACGACCCGCGCATCGGGGAACTCCTCGCCGAGGCGGACGCCGCCCTGCAGCGCGCCGGCGAGGCCGCCGCCCAGGCGCAGGACACCCTCGAAGACGCCGCCCGGCAGCGCCGCGACGAACTCGTCAGCGCCGGCGAGCAGCCTCCAGCGCCCGGCGACGAGGTCGCCGACCTCGACGAAGACCAGTCCCGCGCCGCCGATCGCGAGCAGCAGGAAGTCCGCGACCAACTCTCCGACCTGCTCGGCCTGCTCGACGCGGGCGAAGACAACTGGGTCGCGCGGCGCTCACTCGAACGACTGCTCGAAGAGCAGCGCGCCCTGCGCGAAGACACCGCCCGCGCCGGCGCACAGACCGCGGGCGCCGAGCTCGACCAACTCAGCCAGGAACAGCGCGATCAACTCCAGGACCTCGCGCAGCGCCAGCGCGAACTCGCCGAGCAGACCGAGCAGACCGCCGAGGACCTCCGCGAACGCGCCGAGCAACTCCAGGAGAACGACCCGACCGCCGCCGCGGGCATGCGCGAGGCGGCCCGGCGCCTCGAACAGGCCCGCACGGCCGAAACCCAGCGACAGGCGGCCCAGAACGCCCAGCAGAACCGCACGAACGACGCCAACCAGCAGCAGGACCAGGCGTCGCAATCGATCCAGGACGCCCTCGACAACCTCGAACGCGGCGAGGACGCGCGCCGCGACCAACTCCGCCGCCGCCTCGCCAGCATCATCGAGTCGCTCCAGGCCCTCGTCGACGACCAGCAACGCCAACTCGCCGATCTCAACAACAATGTTCCCGACCTCGATCAGGGCATGATCGCGCTCAACCGCAACACGCTCGGCGTCCTCGATCTCGCGAACGCCGGCGGCCGCGAACTCGCCCCGGTCGCCCGCGCCGTCGCCCGCGCCAGCGACGCGCAGTCCGACGCCATCGTCGCGCTCCGCACGCAGCCCGCGCCCGACATCGAAGCGGCCCGCGACGCCGAAGAACGCTCCCTCATCGCCCTGCGCGAAGCGCTCGACACCGCGCAGCGCCTCGACCAGCAGCAGGAGCAGATCGAGAACCGCCGCAAACTCGCCGAACTCCGCCAGCGCTACCGGGCGCTCCTCGAGCGCGAGGTCGTGCTCCGCGCGGCCCTCGACCAGTTCGCCACCAAGGAAGAACTCAACAGGCGCGAACGCTTCGAGGTCCGATCGCTCGCCGAGGAACAGGTCGCGATCGCCGACGAACTCGCGCTGATCCGCGAAGAGACCCGCGACCTCGCGCAGGCCAAGGTCTTCGATTTCGCGCAGCGTTCGCTCGAGCGCGACACCGCCGACGCCGCGTCCTCGCTCCGCGACGCCGAGGCAGCCAACGCCATCCCGCCGGTCGACGGCGCGGTCTCCACGCTCTCCATGCTCGTCCGCGCGCTCGAGAACGCCGAACGACAGAA
>JBQLZI010000277.1:0-3262 GCA_052168195.1 Phycisphaerales bacterium | reverse complement strand
ACCAGGTGACGCTGACGGTCGACATGGACCCGCTGCTCACGCTGCGCGCGCAACTCAACGAGCAACTCAAGCCCCAGGGCGTGAAACTCAGCGTCAACGACTTCCTCGTCCGGGCGTGCGCGCTGGCGATGCACCAGCACCCGCACATCAACTCGTCGTGGAAGCAGACGAAGGACTCGGCCTCGATCGAACTGCACGACCGCGTGAACATAGGCGTGGCGATCTCGCTGCCCATGGAGCGCGGCGGCGGGCTGGTCGTCGCAACACTCCGCGACTGCGACCGCGTGGGCCTTCGCCACATCTCCGCCGAGACGAAGCGCCTCGCCGACAAGGCCCGCGGAAAGGGCCTGAGCGTCGAGGAGATGAGCGACTCGACGTTCACGATCTCCAACCTCGGCATGTACGGCGTCGAGCACTTCACGGCGATCATCAACCCGCCCAACACCGCGATTCTGGCGGTCGGCGCGGCGGTCGAGAAGCCGGTGGTGCGCGACGGGCAGATCGTCGTCGGGCACGAGATGCAGATGACCATGAGCAGCGACCATCGGGTGATCGACGGCGCCATGGCCGCCGAGTACCTGAACACGGTGAAGCAACTGCTCCAGTCCCCCGCGGCGCTGCTGGTGTGAGCGTCGCGTGTTCGATCGCGTCATCATGATCGACTGGTCGGCGCGGAACGCGCCGAGCCCGCGTCGGCCGAGCAAGGACGCGATCTGGGTCGCGCACGGCACGCGTGACGCGCGAGAAGATCCGGCGTATTTCCGCACCCGTCGCGCGTGCGAGGCGTGGCTCGCGATGGAACTGGCCCGTGCGGAGCAGACCACGCTCGTGGGGTTCGACTTCCCGTTCGGCTACCCGGCGCACGACAACGCGCCGACGATGCCGGTCGGGCGTGCCCTGTGCGCCGCACTCGCCGAGGAGATCGGCGACGACGAGCGCAACCGTTCGAACCGTTTCGAAACGGCCGCACGGCTGAACGCGCGATTCGTCGAGCGCTTCGGCGGGGAGGGGCCGTTCTGGGGCAGGCCCGTGCGCCGGGAGGTTGCGGGCGTGTCGTTCACGAAGCCGCGCGCGTGCGAACTGCCCGAGTTTCGGACGGTTGAGCGGTTTCAGCGTCGGGCGGTCGGCGCATCTCCCAAGAGCGCGTGGCAGCTCATAGGCGCGGGGAGCGTGGGCAGTCAGGCGCTGCTGGGGCTCGCGGCGATCGGCCGGTTGCTGCGCGATGACGCGATCGCGTCGCGCGCGGTGATCTGGCCTTTCGAGACCCGCTGGGGAGACGCGATCTGTGCAGCGCTGCGGCCCGACTCTGTTGTCTTTGCCGAGATATACCCCTCGCTGTTCAACGATCGGGCCGCGCAGGTCGCGCACGCCATCCACGACGCGCGGCAGGTGGTCGCGTGCCGGGATGCAGCGCTGGACGCGGGCGGAGCCGACTGGATTCGGATGTTCACCGCGCCGACGACACTCAGCGCCCAAGAGCGGCGCGAGGCCGAGTCCATCGAAGGCTGGATTCTCGGCGTCGGATGATCGTGGTGTTCACTCCGGCACTCAGCCGGTCGCTGCGCGACCACCCTCTCCCAGCGGGCTAGGGTGCAGCATCAAGCGCTCACGCGCTCTCGGCGGGGCGGTCGGCGTCCTCGTCGTGGTCGGGCGCGCCATGCTCGTTCATCGGGAACGCTTCGTCCTCGTCGAACTCCGGGACGTACGGCTCGATCATCGGCCAGTCCTTCTCGGGCGAGCCGGAGCAGCGCACCAGCGGCAGGCCGACTTCCGCGAGCGTCTCGAGCGTCATCTTGTCGTTCGTGTCCTCGGTCGCGGTCCGGTTGCCCAGGTCGACCTCGATCGCCAGCACCGGCGCCCAGTCGGGCAGGCGGCACACCACGAAGTCGACCGCGCGGATGCGCACGCGCTGGCGCCACGTGCGCCAGTCGTCGGCGGAGCGGTCGCCCGGCTTGGTGGGCACGAGCAGCGAGTCGAGACGCAACTGCGGGCACAGCACGTAGCCCGAGGGCATGCGCGCCGTGATGGCCCGCGCGTAGGCGCGTTCACGCCACGACATGATCGAGTGGCGCAGGCGGAAGGGCGGGGCGGTCAGGTCCATCGGCCCGTTGGGCGTCATCACGCGGCGCGGCCAGTCGGGCTTGCGCTCCTCGTTGCCATCTTCCAGCAGCGTGCGCATCTGCTGAACGGTCCACTCCTGGACCGGCTCGCCGTGGAGCGAATCCGACAGCACGCTCGCGGGGCGGTTTGGATCGGCGGCGAGGTCCGGCGCGGCGCCTACGGGCAGGGGTTCCTCGCGCAGCGGGATGCGGCCCCCGTCCTCGGCGTCATCGCCCAGTGTCGATGCGGGCGAGCGGCCCTTTCCCGACGCGCGGAGCGCGGAGACGATTGACCACACGGCTGCGATCACCGCGACGGCGGCCAACGTCCAGACGAGTGCGGTCATATCCGGTCTCCCTTGCTTCCTGCCTTGCCGGAGGCCCCCTCCGGAGGGGCGGCGTGGCGCCCTTCTGTTCGGCTGGTTTCATCGGTCGGTTCGGCCTCTCCGGTCGATTCTCCGCCGATCGAGGGGGGCCTCAGCCGCGCCTCACGCAGACAGGAAGCCAGGTCCTTGGGCCAGGGCGCGACGATCCGGCGGCGCTGGCTTGTGTCGGGATCGTCGAACTCGAGCAGGAACGCGTGCAGCGCCAGGCGCTGGGAGCGCTGCGCCACCGCCGGCGGCGCATAGCGCCGATCGCCCAGGATCGGGCACTTCAGCGACGCGAGGTGCACGCGGATCTGGTGAAGGCGTCCCGAGCCGATGCGGCACTCGAGCACCGACGCCGTGCGCGACGCGTCGAGCACCCGGTACGCCGTCGTCGCGGGCAGCCCGGCGGTCGAGACCTTCGCGGTTTTCTCGCGGCCCTGCACCTCGAGGATCGGCCTGCGCACGACGCCCGCGGGCTTGGTCGGGCGGCCCTCCACCACGGCCCAGTAGCGCTTCTCGATGGTCCGCGCCTCGAACTGCGCTCGGAACGCGTCGTACGCATCTTTGGTCAGCGCGACGAGCACCAGGCCCGACGCGTCCTTGTCGAGCCGGTGGAGCAGGCCGAAGTCGCGGGCCGCGCCCAGGTTCTGGAGTTGCCCGCCCCAGCGCGCGAAGAGCCCGTTGAGGAGCGTGCGCCCGCCCGAGCCCTTGCCGGGCTGGGTGGAGACGCCCGAGGGCTTCTCGACCACGAGGAACGACGCGCCCTCGTGGGCGACGCGGAAGCGGACACGGTCG
>JBQLZI010000276.1:0-3267 GCA_052168195.1 Phycisphaerales bacterium | reverse complement strand
CCTCGACTGGCGTCTGGGCGAGGCGTGGTTCATGCGGAACCTGGTTGACGGCGATCTGGCGAACAACAACGGCGGGTGGCAGTGGTCGGCGAGCGTGGGCGCCGACGCGCAGCCGTATTTCCGCGTGTTCAACCCGCACAGCCAGGGGCAGAAGTTCGACCCCGACGGCGACTTCGTGCGCGAGTACGTGGAGGAATTGCGTGACGTGGACGCGGGGGAGATTCACGATCCGTCGCCGCTGACGCGGGAGCGATGCGGGTATCCCGAGCCGATCGTGGATCACAAGAAGGCGCGAGAACACGCGATCGAGGCGTTTCAGGCGGTCAAGAAGTCGTGAGCGGCAGCACGCGGCCCTCGCCGACGGCGAACACCTGATCGCCGACTTTCGGCGTCACGGGGTGTGCGCCCGTGAACGATCCGAACGCTGGCAGGAGGGCGAGGGATCGCGAGAAGTAGAAGCAGGGAGCGCGGAGCGCGCGGCGGGCCCTGCCGCGGAGGCGCACGCAGGGGTGGATGTGGCCGGCGAGCGTCGGCGCATCGTCGTCGTCCGCATCGGGCGGTTCGTGCATCAGGCGGAACGGGGCGTGTTCGACGGGTCCGCTGAGGCAATCGATGCCCCAGGACGCGGGCGGATCGCCGGCGGATCGGTCGTGGTTGCCGCGGATGAGCGTGATCGAGAGCGCGGGATGATCGGCGCGCCAGCGTGCCACCTCGTCGATGGTGCGATCGTCCATGCCGCGCTTGTGGTGGAGGAGGTCGCCCAGGATGACGACGCGCGTCGCGGCGGTGAGTTCGAGGGCGTGCGAGAGACGGTCGAGGTCGGCGCGGGTGGTTCCCGAGGGAATGGGGATGCCCGCGTCGCGGAACGTCGCGGTCTTGCCGAAATGAGCGTCGGCGAGGAAGAGGGCGCCTTCGCGCGGCCAGAACGCGCAGCGGTGGGGGAGCAGGATCAGATCCTCGGACGCGAACGACGCGGCCGCGCAGCCGAGGACTTGTGGGTCGCGCTCGAACTGAGCCCTTTGGGTCTCGGCGCGTTGCTCTCGATGGGCACCGGCCTGGACTTCGTTCTCGTCGGCGACGCTTCCTCTTCGAGGTAGACGGCCATCTTCTGGACGCGGTCGGTCCAGCGTTCGGTCGTCAGTTCGCTCTGGAGTCGGTCGGCCCATAGCGGGAAGGAGAACGGCGTGAGTCGGTCGAGGTCGACGGCGGCGATGCGCGATTCGGCGAGGCGCTCGAGCGCGGCGCGGATGCGGGTGACCTCGAGTTGGCGTTCGAGGACTTCGCGGCGGGCCTGATCGAGCAGGAGGTTGGCGGGATCGTAGTCGGAGAAGACGTCGAACAGCAGTTCTGAAGACGCCTGCAACTGGCGTGCGGACTTCCCGGCGCCCGGGAAGCCGACGAGGATCAGCCCGGCGACGCGGGCGACCTCGCGGAACTGGCGGCGGGCCATCTCGCTGGCGTTGAGGGATTCGAGCAGGTCTTCGACGAGGCGGTCGGTGGAGAGCAGGGCGTGCCAATCGGCTTCGGTGAGGTCGACCGGCTCGGGCGTAAGGAGTTCGAACCCGTAGTCGTTGACGGTCATCGTGACGGAGCGCGGCGTGTCGCGTGCGAGGCGGTACGCGACGAGCGCAGCGAGGCCTTCGTGCGCGAGGCGCCCCGCGAAGGGGTAGAGGAAGAAGTGATGGCCGTCGCGGCTCTGGGCGCGTTCGATGAGCAGTTCGTCGCGTGCGGGGAGCACTGACCACGACGCCTGCACCCGGAGAAGCGGCTGCACGGCGGCCATCTCGGGGCAATCAGTGGAGGTCCAGCGGTCGAGGCGGTCGCGGGTGTGCGCGGCGAGTTGAGTGGAGAGCGGGAGGCGGCCGCCGCCCCAGCGCGGAACGAAGGTTGATTTCTTCGTGGCGCGACGGACGTGCAGGGTCATGTCGCGGAGACGGATGAATTCAAGGTGCTTGCCCGCGAAGAGGAAGACGTCGCCCTTGCGCAGTCTGGCGGCGAAGGACTCCTCGACGGTTCCGAGCGTGGCGCCGGATTGGTACTTCACGGCGACGGCGGTGTCGGCGGTGATGGTGCCGACGCTCATGCGGTGATTGCGGGCGATGCGCTGGTTGGTGACGCGGCGGACGCCGTCGACGTCGACGACCTTGCGATACTGGTCGTAGACGCGGAGCGAGGGGCCGCCGCGGGTGACGAAGTCGAGGCACCAGGACCATTCGTCGTCGGTGAGGTTGTGGAATGCGCGCGTGGAGCGGACCTCGGCGAGCATGGCGTCGTCGGCGAATCCCTCGCCCAGAGCGATCGTGACGAGGTGCTGCACGAGGACGTCGAGCGGGCGGTCGAGTGGTCTGCGGGCTTCGACGTCGCGTGCGGTCGCGGCGTCGCGGGCGGCGGCGAACTCGACGAGTTCGAGCGCGTGGGTGGGGACGCACTTGATGATGCTTCGCTCGCCCGGGCGGTGGCCGGAGCGGCCCGCGCGCTGGAGCAGCCGCGCGACGCCCTTGGGGGAGCCGACCTGGATGACCTGATCGACGGGGGAGAAGTCAACGCCGAGGTCGAGCGAGGACGTTGCGACGCAGCAGCGGAGCGCGCCCTCGTGAAGGCGGCGTTCCACGTCGTCTCGAACTTCACGGTCGAGCGAGCCGTGGTGAAGCGCGATGTCGTCCGCCCAGTCGGGTTTGGTGGTTTGCAGCGCACGGTGCCAGAGTTCGGCCTGCGAACGCGTGTTGGTGAAGAGGAGGGTGCTCTTCGCTGCGGCGATGGCGTCGACGACTTTGGGGAGGAGTTTGACGCCAAGGTGTCCGGCCCAGGGGAAGCGGGTCGCGTCGTCCGGGAGGATGGTTTCGATGTCGATGCGCTTGGCGACGTCGGCGTGGATGATCCGGCCGCGGGTCGGTCCGGTGGGCAGATCGCCGAGCATGGTGCGCATGGCGTCGTCGAGGTTGTCGAGCGTGGCAGACAGGCCCCACGTGCGCAGGCCGGGACGGAAGGCGCGGAGCCGGGCGAGGGCGAGTTCGGTCTGCGTGCCGCGCTTGGTGGAGAGGAGTTCGTGCCATTCGTCGACGACGACGGCGTCGAGTTCGGCGAAGAGTTCGCGGGCGTGGGTGTAGGTGAGCAGGAGTGAGAGGGACTCGGGCGTGGTGACGAGCGCGCTGGGGAGGCGGTTCTTCTGGCGGGCCTTGACGGAGGATGAGGTGTCACCGGTGCGAAGTTCGACGGTCCACGGCGCGAGGCCCAGTTCCTGCGCGCCGACGGCGAGCGCGTGGGCGG
>JBQLZI010000275.1:0-3284 GCA_052168195.1 Phycisphaerales bacterium | reverse complement strand
CTGACCTCCCCCATCTGACGATGGGGGGGAGAAAACAGAGTCGATCACCCCCCCACACAGCGTTCCAGCGCGGCCATGCGCACCGCGACGCCCGCGCCGACCTGCCGCAGGATCACGCTGCGGCCCGCGTCGTCCGCAACATCCGGCGCGAGTTCCAGCCCGCGGTTCACCGGGCCCGGGTGCATGATGATCGCGCCCTTCTTCATCGTCGCCGCGCGGGCGACGTTCAACTGGTACCCCAGCGCGTAGTCCCGCTTCGACGACACGCTCGCGCTGCGCTCGAACTGGATGCGCAGCGCCTGCACCGCGTCGACCGTCGGCAGCACGCTGTCCAGATCGTGCGTCACCTCGACGCCGAGCGCGCGCAGCGTTTCGGGCACGAACGCGGGCGGGCCGACGCACACCACCTCGGCGCCGAGCGTGGTGAACGCGGCGATGTCCGAGCGCGCCACGCGCGAGTTGCGGATGTCGCCCACGATCGCGACGCGCACGCCCGAGAGGTCGAAGTCGCTCGACATCTCCCGCGCGTTGGTGAACGTGAGGACGTCGAGGAGGCCCTGCGTGGGGTGCTCGTGGCGGCCGTCGCCCGCGTTGAGCACGGCGCACTTCACCGCCCGCGCCACCGTCGCGCAGGCGCCCGCGTGCTCGTGGCGGATGACCAGCGCGTCGGCGCCCATCGCCTCGACCACCTTCGCGGTGTCGAGCAGGGTCTCCCCCTTCTTGAGCGACGACGAGCCCGCGGCCAGGTCCAGCACCTCGGCGCCCAGCCGCCGGGCGGCCAGGGTGAAACTCATCCGCGTGCGGGTGCTGTCCTCGAAGAACAGGTTCGCGACGACCTTCCCACGCAGCGCGTCGCGCCAGCCGCCGCCGGACTCGATCGAGTTGAGGTGGTCCCGGGCCCGCGCGAGCAGCGACCGCATCTCGGCGGCGGGCATCCCCCGAAGCCGGAGCAGCCCCGCCCTCCCAGACCCCTGCGATGTCCGCGGTTCGGCCATTCGGGGGCCATCGTAGCACCCTCGAACCCCTCGGAGGCCCCGCGCACATACCCGCGGCCCGACCCCGCGCACGCCCGAGAAAAACGCCGCTCCCGTGCTCTGAACGCCGTTTTTCCCGATGTCCGAGATAACCCCGCGCGGTCCTTCGACCCCCGGCGAACGCACCCTACGATCCCTGCGTAGAGCCCATGGGCGGCGACGCGGGACGAGACGCCTCCGACCATCTCACCCCGCCGGGACCGCCCTCCTCCGGACTCGGCCACCATGCCCACCTCCTACGGCGCCCTGTGCTCGGGCTTCACCGCCTCACAGAAACTCGTTGTCTCCATGGCCCTCCCCTCCGACCGCGAACCGGTCCTCGGGCTGTTCGAACGCGTGCGCAAGCAGCGGCCCGCCCTCGGCCGCTTCAAACGCTACTCGAACGAACTCGCCCTCGAGTCCGGCCCCCTCGCGAGCGACTCCGAGGAGTGGCTGGCCCTGCGCAAACGCTCGGTCCGCTCCGGGGTGGTCAACCCGCCTTCCATGAAGTCCGCGAAGGACCTCCAGCGCCTCGTGCTCGAGACCTCGCCCTTCTACCTGGGCATCAACCCCCTCGAGATCGAACGCCTCGAGGTCTCCTTCGCGTTCGAGATGGAGGCGTCGGGCAACCACAACCAGATCGTCGCGGAGGCGCTGCTCGGCAACGGGCCCCTGGCGAAATTCGTCGAGCGCGAGATGGAGGAGCGCGGCGCCCAGGCCCTCGACGTGCAGCCCTTCATCGGCCTCGCGTTCGGCAAGGACCTCGGCGTCGAGGCCTACCTCGAACTGCGCACCAAGGCCGGCCCCTCGCTCGGCGCCGATCAGGCCAGAGGCGAGTTTGATGACGCGTTCGCCGCCGACGGCGGGATCGAGTTCGACGCCGGCGACGACGACTCGGACGAGGCCGAGACGGACGAGCCGATCACGGTCTACCTGACGGTGCGTCGCGTCGGCCCCGCGGGCAGCGTGGACGATCTGCCGACGTGGCTCGACGAACTGTGGGCCCACGCGGAACGGCTGACGGACGAACGCGTGGCGCCGCTGATCCTGAAGCCGCTGCGACGGGCGATCGCGAGCGGGCGGGTGTAAGACTGCGATGCGATTGTGCCGAACCTCTCCGCATGATCGCTCATAGAACCATTCGATGACGCAACGATCTCGCTCTTCGCAGCGGACAGCACGGCATCGGCGTTCCCGATGGATAGAAGGCGAGAGCGCGGCCGCCATCGTTATCGGCATCCTTGGGTCGCTCGCGCTCTGCTGCTGCCTTGTGGCGTTCGGCGTTCCCATACTCGTGTTCGGTGGATTGATACTGTTTTCTCCGACACCGGTCCCCCTGTATGGCTGCGTTGCCTTTGTCCGCGACGACGAGTTCATCGGCTTTGTGAACGAGTGCAGCGGTGACAATCTCTATCCACCCTTCGAGATCGAGCGAACAGCGAGTCTGCGGTGGGGTGGCAATGAGCGCACCGGGATGATGTGGATGCGCGTCGGGAAGCCGTCACAACACAGACCCGACACGCAATGGCTTCTATTTGATGCCTGCAGCGTGAACCGCCGCGTGCGGCAGTTCGACTCCCCGGAAGAACTCTTGAACGTTCTGATGCGCGACTACGGCATTCTGGTCGATGTCGAAACCACCCTTCAACCAGTGCCGAGGCCGGAAACGTGGTTTTGGTAGCCGCGCTCACTCCCCCAACACCGCCAGATACCCCCCGTACCGGAAGACGCGATCGCGTTGTTTGCCGGTGATCTCGTCGAGCAGGCCGAGGGACTCGAAGTCGGCGGCGAGGGTGTTCGCCGTCGGGATCGTCACGTCGAGCATCTCGGCAATGGCCTTCACCGTGACGATCGGGCGGCGGGCCAGCGCATCCACCAGCCGCTTGGCGCTGGGCTTGGTCGGGAGGTTTTCTTCCACGAGGGCGCGGTGCTTCGCGAGCAGCGGCGGGATGCGCTCCGCCGTGGCGCACGCGTCGGCGGCGACCTCTTCCACGCCTTTGAGGAAGAACGACAGCCACTGCTCCCAGCGGCCCTCCTCGCGCACGGCGGTGAGCCGCGCGTAGTAGTCGGGCTTGTGCTTCGTGAGGAAGGCGGAGAGGTAGAGCAGCGGCTCGGCGAGCGCGCCCTCCGCGACGAGCATGAGCGTGACGAGCAGGCGCCCGATGCGCCCGTTGCCGTCGAGGAAGGGGTGGATCGTCTCGAACTGGGCGTGGGCGACGCCGGCGCGCACGAGCGTGGGCAGTTGGCTGGTCTCGGCGACGCGCACGAACG
>JBQLZI010000274.1:0-3292 GCA_052168195.1 Phycisphaerales bacterium | reverse complement strand
CAGGACATCGCCGTCCTCACCGGCGCCGACCCGATCATGAAGGACCTGGGCCTCGAACTCGACCAGGTCTCCCTCGCCCACCTGGGCATGGCCAAGAAGGTCGAGGTCACCTCCGACAACACCACCATCGTCGAGGGCGCCGGCGACTCGAAGAAGATCCAGACGCGCATCGAGCAGATCCGCCGCGAGATCGACGAGGCCACCTCCGACTACGACCGTGAGAAACTCCAGGAGCGCCTCGCGAAACTCTCGGGCGGCGTGGCCCAGGTGAACGTCGGCGCCGCGTCCGAAGCCGAACTCAAGGAGAAGAAGGCCCGCGTCGAGGACGCGCTGCACGCGACCCGCGCCGCCGTCGCCGAGGGCATCGTGCCCGGCGGCGGGACGTCGTTCGTCCGCGCCCGCGCCTCGATCGAGAGCAAGCGCGAGTGGAAGGCCGTCTTCGGCAAGAAGGACGAGGTCACCGCCGACGAGATCGGCCACGCCAAGTTCGACTACGCCGCGGGCATGGAAGTCGTCCGCCGCGCGCTCAGCGTGCCGCTCCAGACCATCGCCGACAACGCGGGCGAGAAGGGCACCGTCGTCGTCGCCAAGGTCGGCGAGAACACTTCGAACAACTTCGGCTTCAACGCGCTGTCCCTCAAGTACGGCGACCTGCTCAAGGACGGCGTCATCACCCCCGCCAAGGTCGACCGCTCGGCGCTCCAGAACGCCGCGTCCGTCGCGACCCTGCTGCTCACCGCCGACTGCATCATCACCGACAAGCCCTCCGACGACGACGGCGCCCCGGGCGCCGGCGGCCCCGACATGGGAGGCATGGGCGGAATGGGCGGCGGCATGGGAGGCATGGGCATGCCCGGCATGGGCGGGATGGGGTTCTGAGGTAACCGTCACGGATTCGCGAACAACTGTGCAAGCACAATTGCTGGAGATACATCGCAATGGCTGTGAAGCCCCTTGAAGACCGCGTGCTCGTCAAACCCATTGAGCAGGAATCGAAAACCGAGTCGGGCATTTACCTGCCCGAGACCGCCAAGGAGCGCCCGATGAAGGGCCAGGTCGTCGCCGTCGGCCCCGGCAAGCGGCTCGACAACGGCAACCTCGCGAAGCCCTCGGTGAAGAACGGCGACACCGTCGTCTTCGGCAAGTACGCCGGCTCCGAGATCGAGATCAAAGGCGTCAAGCACCTCATCATGCGCGAGACCGAACTCCTCGGCGTGATGGGCTGATTCCTCTTTCTTCCCGGGTGCCACGGCCGGCTTGCCCGGCCGTGCTCCGACACCTTCCTCTTCTACGTTCTTTCTTCCCCTCACCCGGCTTCGCCGACCTCTCCCCAGGGGGGAGAGGTGCAAGAGAACGGAACGCCGCGGCCGCACACGAGGCGGCAGAACCACGAGAGAGACGAGATCGCCTGCTTCGCTCTCACCGGCGTCGCAGGACTTCCGAAACCAGTCAACTTCCCCGCCGTTTCAGGCAACACAGGACAGGACACATGGCCACCAAGCAGATGATGTTCGACAACGCCGCCCTTGTGGAGATGAAAGAGGGCGTCGAGCAACTCGCCCGCGCCGTCAAGGTCACCATGGGCCCGACCGGACGCAACGTCATGCTCCAGAAGTCCTACGGCGGGCCGCAGGTCACCAAGGACGGCGTGACCGTCGCGAAGGAAGTCTCCCTGCCCGAGACCTTCCGCAACATGGGCGCGAAGATGGTCCACGAGGTCGCCAAGAAGACCAACGACAAGGCCGGCGACGGCACGACCACCGCGACCGTCCTCGCCGAGGCGATCTTCCTCGAAGGCATGAAGATCGTCGCGTCGGGCGCGAACCCGGTGCAGGTGCAGCGCGGCGTGAACGCCGCCGCCCAGGTCGCCGCCGACGCCATCGACGCGATGGCCACCAAGTGCAAGGGCAAGGACGACTTCAAGAAGGTCGCTACCGTTTCCGCGAACCACGACCGCGCGATCGGCGAGATCATCGCCGAGGCGATCGCGAAGGTCGGCGCCGAGGGCGTCGTCGAGGTCGAGGAAGGCAAGACCGCCGAGACCACGCTCGATTACGTCGAGGGCATGCAGTTCGACAAGGGCTACCTCTCGCCGTACTTCATGACCGACCCCAAGTCGTCGGAGTGCGTGCTCGAGGACGCGCTGATCCTGATCCACGAGAAGAAGATCGGCAACCTCGCCGACCTGCTCCCGCTGCTGAACAAGGTCGCGTCGAGCGGCAAGCCGCTGCTCGTCATCGCCGAGGAAGTGGAGAACGAGGCGCTGGCCGCGCTCGTCGTGAACCGCCTCCGCGGCGTGCTGAAGATCTGCGCCGTCAAGGCGCCGGGCTTCGGCGACCGCCGCAAGGCCATGCTGGGCGACATCGCCGTGCTCACGGGCGGCACGTTCTTCGCCGAGGACCTCGGCCGCTCTCTCGAGTCGATCGAACTGAGCGAACTCGGCAGCGCGAAGAAGATCACCGTCACGAAGGACGACACCACGATCATCGAGGGCGCCGGCAAAAAGGGCGACATCAAGGCCCGCGCCGAGCAGATCAAGGCCCAGCACGACAAGTCGACCAGCGAGTACGACCGCGAGAAGCTGATGGAGCGCCTCGCGAAACTCACCGGCGGCGTCGCCGTGATCCACGTCGGCGGCTCGACCGAGATGGAGGTCAAGGAGCGCAAGGACCGCGTCGAGGACGCGCTGAACTCCACCCGCGCCGCAGCCAAGGACGGCTACGTGCCCGGCGGCGGCGTCGCGCTGCTCCGCACGCAGACCGCGATCGACTCGGCCCGCTCCAAGGCCAAGGGCGACGAGAAGTTCGGCTACGACATCGTCGGCAAGGCCGTCGAGGCCTGCGTGAAACAGATCGCCGACAACGGCGGTTTCGACGGCGACCTCGTTGTCGAGAAGGTGAAGGAGTCGGCGAAAAACGTCGGCTTCAACGCAGCGACAGGCGACTACACCGACCTCGTGAAGGCCGGCATCATCGACGCCGCCCTCGTGCCCAAGACCGCGCTCATCAACGCGGCCTCCGTCGCGGGGCTGATGCTCACCACCGAGGTGCTCATCGGCGACCTGAAGGACGACGCGGAGCCCGCCGCGACGGCCATCGCCTGATCGACGCACGGAACCACGGATGAACCCCACGGGCCCGCGGGCGAAACCCCGCGGGCTCGATTCACGAACCGACCACGCGGCAACGCACGGACGCGAGCGACTTCATGGGCAGCACCACGCGCGACTATTACGAGATCCTCTCCGTCGAGCGCACGGCGGTACGCGCGCTTGATCTCGTCGCCGTTCGCC
>JBQLZI010000273.1:0-3337 GCA_052168195.1 Phycisphaerales bacterium | reverse complement strand
ACCTGCTGGAGCTGCGCCCGGGCGAGAAGGGCCGCGCGTTCCTCACGATCCAGGACTTCGAGAAGAGCAGCGACTACCTCGCGTTCGTCTCGGCGCAGGGCATCGTGAAGCGCACGGCGCTGAAGGAATACCGCAACGTCAACCGCGGCGGCATCATCGCCGTCGGCCTGAAGGATGGCGACCGCCTCCTCGACGTCGTGCTCACCAAGGGCGACGACGACCTGCTGCTCGCGACCAGCGGCGGCATGGCGATCCGCTTCAACGAGCAGGACGCGCGGCTCATGGGCCGCGGCGCCGCGGGCGTGAAGGGCATCGACCTGCGCTCCGGCGACGAGGTGATCGGCGTGACGCCCGTGCGCATGCGCACGGATGACGCCGGCGTGCGCTCCACGCTGAGCCCCCACTTCTTCCTGCTCACGATCACCGAATCGGGCTACGGCAAGCGCACCCTCGTCGACGAATACCTCGTGCAGCCCGAGGAAGGCCCGGCGCGGGCCCAGTCGCGCGGCGGCAAGGGCAGGTCTGACATCCGCACGGGCGGCGATTCGGGCAAGGCCGCCGTCGCGTTGTGGGTGAAGCCCGGCGACGACGTCGTCGTGGTTTCCGAGCACGGGATGCTGGTCCGCACACCCGCCGATTCGATACGCGAGACCGGCCGCGGAACCAAGGGCGTGCGCGTGGTCCGGCTGCGCGAGGGCGACCGCGTCGTGGCCGCGGCCCGGGTGCCCGGCGAGGAGGGCGAGCCGCCCGCCGATGCCGAGACCGCTCAGCAGCCCGCGCCGCCGCCCGCCGACTGATTTCCCCCGGCGACCCCGCCTACGCGAACTCTTTGCTGTGACGGTCGTTACGCGACGCCTCCGGGTGGTGTACGCTGGGGGTTCATGACGCGCCCGAGCGGGCGCGCCCGCTTCGCGCCCCTCGGCGCCCGGAACCGCTCTGCATGGCTACCGACTGGTCGGACGACATCGTGATCGCGGACCTCGCCGACGAGCCCTCCCTCTCGGAGGAACTCGCGTCCCTGCTGACCCGGCTCGGGCAGAGCGACGGCGCCACGCCCCACGTGGTGCTGAACCTGCGGGACGTGACGTACCTGAACTCGTCGAACATCGCGCAGTTGCTCAACGTCCGCCGGGCGCTGCGCGAGCGGCAGCGGTCCCTGCGGATCTGCACGGTCGCCGATTCGGTCTGGCAACTCTTCCTCGTCACCGGGCTCGACAAGGTGTTCGTGTTCGCCCCGGACCCCGCGAGCGCCATCGCGTCGCTGCAGATCGAGGACGAGAGCGTCAACGACGGGTGACGCCCGACCGAAAACCGGGCACAATGGGCCCATGGTCATCGCGCCGGTCATTTCCCTGCTGCTCGTCGCGTTCGTCTCGCTGCTGCTGATCCAGATCGGCGCGCGAGCCCTGCGGTACACCGGGCTCGACCCGGACGTCGCGCTGCTCCAGGCGCAGTCGGCGTTCACCGGAACGGGCTGGACGACCGCCGAGGCGGAACTGGTGATGAACCACCCGCTGCGCCGGCGGATCATCCGGCACCTGATGCTCGTCGGGGCGCTGGGCGTGCCGTCGATCATCGCGACCGTTGTCGTCCTCGCGATGTCGATCGCGCAGTCCGAGCGTTCCGCGACGACCAACCTGCTGTCGATCCCGTCGGCGGTCGCGGGGCTGATCATCATCTGGCTCGTGCTGCACTCCAAGCCCTTCGAGATGCTGATCGACTGGGGCATCCGCCTCTCGCTGCGCCACGTCGGGCGGATCACCCCCGTCGATTACGCGCAGATGCTCCGGGTCCACGCGGGGTACAGCGTGGGCGAGTGGATCGTGGAGCACGAATCGCCCCTGCTGGGCAAGCGCCTGCAGGAAACCAGGCCCGGGGACCGCGGGGTCCTGATCCTGGGTGTCGAGCGGGCGTCGGGCGAGTGGGTCGGCGCGCCGGACAAGGACACGGTGGTCCGCGCCGGCGATACGCTGACGGTCTACGGCCGGGACGACGCGATCCGCGCCGTCCTCAGCGGTGGAGAATCGTGATCACGGCCGCGCCCCGGGCATCCTCGGGGCGCCGACGCCGGTAGACTCGAACGATGTCGACGCTCGCTCAGGATCCAGCAGTCCAGACCCGCGAACCCTGCCCAGTCCCCCCGGGCGCGAAGCCCGTCGCGGAACTCAAGCAGATCCGCAAGGTCTATTACAAGCCCGACGGCTCCGTGCTCGTCGAAGCGCTCAAGGGCGTCGACGTGACGATCTACAAGGGCCAGTACGTCGCGATCATGGGCTCGTCCGGTTCGGGCAAGTCGACGCTGATGAACATCCTCGGCTGCCTCGATCGCCCCACCAGCGGGCAGTACCTGCTCTCGGGCACGCCGGTCGAGCACATGGGCGACGAGGACCTCTCCGAGTTCCGCGGCAAGACCATCGGCTTCGTGTTCCAGGCGTTCAACCTGATCAGCCAGTTGACGATCGAGGAGAACGTCGAGGTCCCCCTGTTCTACCAGGGCGTGTCGAAGCAGGAACGCCGCGAGCGCGCCGTCGAGAAGCTCACGCTCGTCGGGCTGGGCGACCGCCTCGGGCACCGGCCGAGCGAACTCTCGGGCGGCCAGCAGCAGCGTGCGGCCATCGCGCGCGCGCTCGTCACCGAACCGGTGATCCTGATGGCCGACGAGCCGACGGGCAACCTCGACAGCGCGACGGGCGAGGCGATCCTGAACATCATCGAGACGCTCCACGCCGGGGGTATGACCGTCGTGATGGTCACCCACGACGACAACATCGCCGACCGCTGCGAGCGGATCGTCCGCCTGAAGGACGGCATGCTCGAGTACGACATCAAGGGCGGATGCAAGTCGAGCGCCCGCCGCCCCGCGGCTGCGGAAGAATAAAACCGGGCCGGCGCAACAGAATCGCGCACGACCCGGCTTCCGGGGGCTTGGGGATGACGCGGCGGGGTCGATCCGGCGGGGTGAGACCCCCGGAGTTTCCCGGTCGCGCGATGCAGACATCGACGCGAAGTGAACGCGGCTTCACCGCCGGACCCGACCATTCCACGATTTTGTGTCATTTCGACGCACGGCGGCTCTCGAATATGCACGGTACGCTCCCCCCGTGAGGATCCTCGGCGTCGATCCCGGCCTGCAGCGCACCGGATATGCGGTGATCGACTGCGCGGCTTCGGTCGAACGTCCGGAAATCATCGAGGCAGGCGTCTTCCGGCTCACGCGCGGCGCGAGCGTCGCGGACCGGCTCGTCGAACTCGACCGCGACCTCGCCGACGCGATCGAGCGGCTGCGGCCCGGCGCGGCGGCCGTCGCGAAACTCTTCTCCCACTACAAGCGGCCCAC
>JBQLZI010000272.1:0-3340 GCA_052168195.1 Phycisphaerales bacterium | reverse complement strand
ACCACCGACGACACCTTCAAGGCCATGTCGCGCGCCGAACTCAGCGCCGCCGCCGCCGAAGTCATCGCCGGCCCCAAAGCCCACGCGGTCGTCTCCTTCAACCGCCCCCTCGCCGACGTCGAGAAGGCCGATCTCGCTTCCAGCGGCCTGACGCTCCTTGCCTACCTCGGCGGGAACAACTGGACCGCCGTTGTCGACGCCAACGCCGACGCCGCCGCCCTCACCGCCAACGGCGCGATGATCAACTTCCGCGCCATCGACCCGCAGTGGAAACTCGAGACCTCCCTCGCCCAGGGCAACCCCCCCGAGTGGACGATCATCGACGACGGCGCCGATCCGCACCACGACGCCGAACGCCCCATCGTCGTCGTTGATGACAAGACCGACCCGCTCGTCGCCGTCTACATCAACTTCCACAACGACGTCTCCCTCACCCGCTCCGCGCGCGCCATCCTCAACGATCTGCAGATCGAGGCCCGCTCCTACGTCGAGTCCACCAAACTCGTCGTCGCCCACGCCCGCCTCTCGCAGATCCGCGACCTCATCCAGCACGACGAAGTCCTGTGGGTCGAGCCCGCCGAGCCCGCCTGGACCGATCTCAACAACTCCAACCGCCTCCGCACGCAGGCCGGAGAAGTCCAGGAAGCGCCCTACAGCCTCACCGGCGCCGGCGTGAACGTCATGGTCTACGACGGCGGCACCATCCGCGCCTCCCACGAAACCTTCCGCGGCGAGTCCGGCCAGCGCGTCACCATCGGCGACACCGACTCCGTCTCCGACCACGCCACCCACGTCGCGGGCACCGTCGCCGGCCGCGGCCAGGCCAACGGCAACCACCGAGGTATGGCCCCGGACGCGCACATCGTCTCCTACGGCTTCGAGGTCCCCGGCGGCCTCCAGCAGGGCTTCCTCTACACCGATCCCGGCGACCTCAACGCCGACTACAGCGAAGCCATCAACACCTTCGGCGCGCACCTCTCCAACAACTCCATCGGCTCCAACACCGCGCCCAACGGCTTCCCCTGCGTCTGGGAAGGCGACTACGGCAACACCGGCGCGCTCATCGACACCATCGCGCGCGGGTCTCTCGGCCGCAACATGATCATGATCTGGGCCGCCGGCAACGAACGCCAGGGCTCCGCACGCTGCGGCAACTCCTACGGGACCACGGCGCCCCCCGGCAACGCCAAGAACCACATCACCGTCGGAGCCATGAACTCCAACGACGACTCCATCACCAGCTTCACCTCCTTCGGCCCCGACGACGCCGGCCGCATGCGCCCCGACATCTCCGCGCCCGGCTGCCAGAACGGCCCCGACGCCACCGGACCCAACGACAGCGGCGTCTTTTCCTCCGGCTCCGCCAGCGACACCGACTACGACGACAAGTGCGGCACCTCGATGGCCGCCCCCACCGTCGCCGGCTGCGTCGCCCTCATGCTCCAGGACTGGCGCCTCCAGTTCTCCGGCGAGCCCGACCCGCTCCCCTCCACCGTCAAGGCCCTCCTCGCCCACAACGCCGAGGACATCGCCCAGCCCGGACCCGACAACCGCACCGGCTACGGCTCGATCCGCGTCAAGGACACGATCGACCACATGCGCACCGGAAACTTCAGCCAGTCTGAAGTCTCCCAGGGCGGCCAGTACTCCGTCCTTGTCTACGTCGCGCCCGGCGAGCCCGAGTTCAAGGCCACCATCGCCTGGGACGACGCACCCGCGTCGCCCTTCGCCTCGCCCACCCTCATCAACAACCTCGACCTCGTCGTCATCGACCCCAACGGCAACCGCCAGTTCCCCTGGACGCTCAACCCCGCCAACCCCGGGGCCGACGCCGTCCGCACGCAGGTCAACACCCTCGACAACATCGAGCAGGTCTACGTCCCCAACCCCACGCCCGGCGTGTGGCAGGTCAACGTCGTGGGCACGAACGTGCCCGTCGGCCCCCAGACCGTCTCCCTCGTCGCCTCGCCCCTCCTCGTCAACTGCTCCACCGCGGGCGTCGCGGGCCTCGACACCAACATCTACCCCTGCGGCGCCGAACTCGCGCTCCGCGTCTCCGACTGCGACCTGAACATGGACGACAACACGGTCGAGACCGTCGTCGTCCTCGTCACCAGCGACTCCGACCCCGTCGGCGAGATGGTCCTCCTCACCGAGACCGGCCCCCTCACCGCCGACTTCCGTGCTTCGCTCCCCACCTCCAACGTCGACTCCGCCGGCGTCCTCCGCACGCTCGACGGCGACACCATCACCCTCACCTACCTCGACGCCGACGACGGCTTCGGCAACACCAACGTCACCGTCACCGCGACCGCCACCGTCGACTGCTCGGCGCCCATGATCTCCGATCTCGCCGCCGACCCCGGAACCTTCGACGCCGTCGTCTCCCTCAACACCAACGAGCCCGCGCGCGTCACCATCAACTACGGCGAGTCGTGCTCCAACCTCGACCGCTCCGTCACCGGACCGCTCGGCACCGAGCACGAACTCACCCTCGGCGCCCTCTCCGACGGAACCTCGTACTTCTACAACGTCTCCGCCATCGACCCCGCCGGCAACGACGTCTTCCTCGACAATGGCGGCGCCTGCTTCTCCTTCGTCACAGAAGACATCCCCACCTACTTCGTTGAGCAGTTCAGCAGCGGCCAGCCCGACCTCAACAACGTTCAACTCTCCTTTACCCCGTCCGCGGGCAGCATCGACTTCTACGCCGGCTGCGCCCAGGAACTCATGGCCTTCGAGATCGACCCCGCCGGCGGCACGGTCCTCCCGCTCACCACCAACGATTCCCAACTCGTCACCCTCACCGGCGGCGCGTCCGTCTCCCTCTACGGCGAGTCGTACACCTCCTTCTGGGTCAACGCCCCCGGCAACATCACCTTCGATAGCGCCGACAGCGACTCCACAGAGTCCATCACCGATCACTTCAGCCAGATCCGCGTCTCGGGCTTCTACGACGGCCTCGACTCCGGCGCCGGCACCGTCTCCTGGAAGCAGACCGCCAACGCGGTCGCCATCACCTGGCAGAACGTCGAAGACAACTTCTCGAACAACACCAACCTCACCTTCCAGATCGTGATGCACTTCGACGGCCGCATCGATCTCAACTACCTCTCGATGGTCGCCAACGACGGCCTCGTCGGCCTCTCCGCCGGCGGCGGCGAGCCCCTCGGCTTCATCGAGATCGACCTCTCCACCCTCGGCTCCTGCGGCCCCCAGCCCCCCTTCGCCGGCTCCGCGTCCTTCAGCATCCCCGCCAACGGCGAGGTCGACATCACCCTCCCCGCGTCCGACGACGGCCTGCCCATGCCCGGCACGCTGACCTACATCGTCGAGACCC
>JBQLZI010000271.1:0-3349 GCA_052168195.1 Phycisphaerales bacterium | reverse complement strand
CGCGCGCCCAGCAGCGCGCCGAACCAGCGGCCGTCGGTGCACGCGACGATCGCCGCGAGCAGGACGATCCAGAACATCGAATCACGCGCCACGGGCAACGGGTCGACTCGGGCCGCGGCGAGCGCGACGGCCGTCGGCGCGACCCAGTGCAGCGCGAACGCCTTGGCCTTGAACCGCAGCGTCCGCCCGGGCGGCCTGACCTTCAGAACTCCCCACAGCAGCACCGCGACGACGAACGCCGTCGACGCCCACCAGGCGCGGCGGTCCGGGATCGACCACAGCATGATCGCGCTCGCGATGCTGAGCGCAAAGAGCCCGCTGACGAACGCCTCGCGCACCGCGCGGGGCCGTTCTCGGGCGACACGGTCGATGGGCGGCGCGAACCAGCCCGTCGCGCACGCGGCCGCGAAGAGCAGCGTCCCCGCGGACCAGCCCCATCGCGTGAACACGCCCAGCGCGACCGCCATGATCCCGGCGGAGAGCGCGAACGACACGGGGCCCGCGATGAGCGCGGCCCTGCGCGCCGCGCGGGGGATGTCCCCGCCGATCCTCGTGATCCCCGCCAGCGGCAACCCCGCGAGCATCGCCGCGCCGACAACGGTGAGCGCGAAGTCCCACACGCCGCGGCGCTCGACGCGGGCGACGTCGACCGCGTCGCGCAGCGGCTGGAGTTGCGCCATCGCGTCTCGTTCGTATTCGTCGATCGCGACGCCCGTGACGCCGGATTCTTCGAGCGCCGCGACCGCGCCCCGGGCCTCGCGCAGGCGATCGGCGTACGCGCGGTGCTCGACCATCCCCCCCACCGTGACCGCCTGATGCGCCGCGGGGGCAATGTTTCCCAGGACGCCTGGCCCGAGCAGGACGCCCGCGAGCATCCCCCCGGCCAGCGCCGCGGCGGCCGCGCCGCCCGGGATGCGTGCGCCGCGGAGGAGCCACGCCGCCGCGCCGGCGACGGCGAGCGCGGGCGCCGCCCCCAGCGCGATCGCGTAGACGTGATTCGAGGAGAGCGCGTCGAGCATCGGCGCAGTGTACCGGCGCCGGATCGACTATCCTGCCCGCGCATGCACACGCTCGCCGACGCCTGGGTGCACACGCTCGATCCGGTGGTCCTGCCGATCTCCGGCAACTTCGCCGTGCACTGGTACGGGCTCGCGTACATCGCGGGGTTCGTCGCGGGGTGGGCGCTGCTCCGGCTGCTGGCCGCCCGCGGGCTGCTGCTGCTCACGAAGACGCAGGTCACTGACCTGCTGCTCGCGCTGATCCTCGGCGTGCTCGTCGGCGGGCGCATCGGGTACGTGCTGGTGTACGAGCCCCATCTGCTGATCGAGTTCTCGGCGGCGCCGCCGTGGTGGGGGCTCGTCGCGATCAACAAGGGCGGGATGGCGAGCCACGGCGGAATCGCGGGCGTCATCGTCGCCACGCTGTGGTTCGCGCGCCGCGTGAAGGCGCCGTGGCTGCACGTGCTCGACGCCGCGGCGCTCGTTGCGCCGATCGGACTGTTCTTCGGTCGGCTCGCGAACTTCGTGAACGGCGAACTGCTCGGAAAGATCGTCGCGCCCCCGGGCGAGCCGGCGCCGCGCTGGAGCGTGCGCTACCCGCAGGAACTGCTCAGCGGGCACGCGCCCGAACTGACGCCCGCGCAGGAGTCGCGCCTGCTGGATGTTCTCGCGCCGTACCACATGCCCGACGAGCAGACCTACGGGCCCGCGGTGCAGCGGATGCTCGAGGCGCTGCACAGGGGAGGCGCGACGGCGAAGGAACTCGCGCGTGAACTCCCATCGGTGCTCGCGGCGCGGCACCCGTCGCAGTTGTACCAGGCGGCGGCGGAGGGGCTCCTCGTGTTCGCTGCGCTGTGGATCGTCTGGGCGCGGCCGCGGAAGCCCGGTGTGGTCGGGTGCTGGTTTTTGATCGTGTACGGGCTCGGACGCATCGCGACGGAGTTCTGGCGCCTGCCCGACGACCAGTTCGCGGTGCAGCGGATCGCCGGCCTGTCGCGCGGGCAGTGGCTGAGCGTGGCGATGGTCGTCGCTGGCGTGATCGTGCTGCCGTTCGTCTCGAAGCGGCGCGTCGAGCGGCTGGGCGGCTGGCTGACCGCGCGGGGGCGCACGAAAAACGCGGCGGGCTGAGCCGCCGCGCATCGGTGGTTCACAGACGGTCGAATGTGCGGATCAGGCGGTGGCGCTGTCGAGCGCGGCCTTGAAGTCTTCCTTGCGGGTGAGCCCCACGAACTTCTTCTCGATCTCGCCGTTCTTGAAGAGGATGATGGTCGGGATCGCGCTGATGCCGAACTTGACGCTGACGTCGCGGTTCGAGTCGGTGTCGACCTTGCCGACCTTCACCTTGCCCGAGTACTCGGAGGCCAGTTCGTCGATGGTCGGCGCGAGCATGCGGCAGGGCATGCACCACTCGGCCCAGAAGTCCACGAGGACGGGCGTGTCCGAGTTCAGCACTTCCTGCTCGAAGTTGGAGTCGGTGAATTCTTTGACGTTCTCGTTGGCCATTGCGGCTTGCTCCTCTTCGCGTGACCCGACGTTCCGTGGCCCCCAGGCCCGACCCGGATCGGGACGCGGACCGGCTGGCTGCGAAGTCTACGTTCTGCGGCGGGGTCCGACTACCGGGCCGTTCCCGCCTCCGACGAGCCCGCGTCGCGGGCCGCCAGAATGGAATCCGTCATATCCAACGCGCGGCGGTGCGGGATTATGTCGTGGACCCGGAACAGGGCCGCACCGCGTTCACGCATCGCCAGGGCCGTTGCGAGCGACCCCTCGACCCGCTGCGAGGGCTCGCTGACTGCCGAAACGGCGCCCACGAAACTCTTGCGGCTCGCGGCGCACACGACCGGGAGTCCGAGGGCGACGAATTCGCGCGTCGCGGCGACGAGCGCGAGGTTCTGCTCCACGGTCTTGCCGAAGCCAAGCCCGGGATCGAGGGCGATCGCCTCGCGCTGCACGCCCGCGTCGAGGGCCGCGGCGAGGCGAGCCGCGAGGTACGCGCGGACGGACGCGACGACGCCCCCGCCGGGTTCGTAGTCAGGCGGCGTGTTCTCGCCCGAGACGCCGTAGCGGTGCGAGTACGAGTCGGCGTTCGACCTGCGGAGCCGGTGCATGAGGATGACGCCCGCAGCGCGCTGCGCGATGAGCGGGAGCATCGCGGGATCGTCCTCGCCCGCGGACTGGTCGTTGACGGCGTCGGCGCCCGCGTCGAGCGCGGCCCGCGCGACCGAGGCGCGCGTGGTGTCGACGCTGATCGGCGCATCGCAGCCGCGTGCGCGGAGCGTCTCGATGACCGGCGCAACGCGGCGGATCTGCTCGTCGTCGGGCACGGGTCGTGCGCCGGGGCGGGTCGATTC
>JBQLZI010000270.1:0-3350 GCA_052168195.1 Phycisphaerales bacterium | reverse complement strand
GGTGCGCCACGCGTGGCGCCACAGCCAGCGCGATCCGTTCCACGCGAACGACGCGACGAACGCCAGCGTGTGCAGCCGCAAACGGGCGCGGAGACGGCGCGACCCCGCATCATCGGAATCGATCGCGGTCGCGGCACGCGAGAACGCGCGGGCGCGCTTCCACTGGCCGCGCTCGATCGCGACCAGCGCGAGGTTCTGGAGCGCCTTGAGGTGCCGCCCGCGGCTGAGCGTCAACGCCCTGCGTTCGGCCTTGGCGCCCTGATTGACGTTCCCGGACAGCAGGAGCGCCGCGCCGAGACGGTGCTGCGCCTCCGCGTCGCTCGCTCGACGGTTCGCGTACCAGCGGTACACCACCGCGGCCTCGTCGAAGCGCCCGGTCGAGACCAGAAGGTCGCCGAGCTCGTCGAGTTCACCGTCCTCGAACGCCTCGAGGTTGCGCTGCGCCTCGCGCAGCTCACGGAGCAGCAGCGCCGCGGCGGCGTCGTGCTCGCCGTTCTCGCGCAGCCGCGTCGCCAGCCGACGACGCGCCGAGGGGTAATCGGGGTCGAGGCGGAGCACCAGCCGGTACCCCGCGATCGCTTCCTTGTCGCGCCCCTCTCGTTCGGCGAGCGCGGCGAGTTCGAAGTGCGCATCGGGATGGTCGGACTCGATCTCGAGCACGCGCCGGAACTTCTCCGACGCCTCGCCCAGCCGCTTCATCGAGACCAGCAGGCGACCCAGCCCAAGCAGGGTGTCGATATCGCCCGGCGACGCGCGGAGTTCGCGCAGGTACAACTGCCGCGCGCGCTCATGCTTGCCCGTCTCGGCGTACAGGTCAGCGAGCCGCGCGCTCGCGCGGGGCAGATCCGGATCAAGCCGCAGCGCCTCTCGCAAACACCACACGGCGCGGTCGAGCGAGCCGCGGTCCGCGAGCGACTCGGCGAGATTGGCGTACGCCATCGCGTCGTGCTCGCCGTGGGACGATTCGTCGCGGCCCTCGCAGTGCAACGCCTGGTAGAACGCGGTCTCCGCGTCGTCGTGCCGGCTCAGTCGCCCGTACGCGTCGATCAGGTGAACGTAGGCGTCCTGACGGTCGGGCTTGGCTTTCGCCGCCGCCTCGAACCACCGGACCGCGTCGTGGATCTTGTCGATTCGCAGGCAGATGGCGCCCATCGCCAGCATCGGCGAGGACTCCTTCGGATCAAGGTCGTGGGCGTCGCGGAACGCCTCCATCGCGGCGTCGTGCTTCCCCGCCGCGTCCAGGGTCAACCCCAGATTGAAGTGCCAGTCGGCCCGGTCCGGGTGCATGGAGATCGCATGGCGGAGTTCCGACTCCGCTTCCGCCCAGCGCCCGGCCTCGTAGTGCTCGTGGGCGCGCTCCACATGCTCTTCGGCATCGAACCACTCGCTCATCCGGCCGATCCTCCGCCGCGCGGTCGTCCGGGAGATCCGCGACGAACCGCTCGTCACGCCTCTTCTACTATATCGACCGCGAACGGTTCGCCCGTTTCGTGCGTCTCAAGAGTTCGGAACCGCTTTCAGCCGATTCCAAACGAACCGACGAGACCCGTCCTCTATCCGTCCAGGATCCCCCTTCGGATGCCGCCACTCCGCCCGATGCTGATCCTTGTTGCCCTCGCCGCCGGTTCGGCGGCCTCGGCGACCGCCCAAACCCAGGATCAGCCCCAGAACGCGGGAGTCTCGCTGGCGTCCGGGGTGAACGACGCGACGGTGCTCACGGCCGCCGATTCCGATTTCGACACCCGGTTCGCCGCCGCCCGACGCCTCATCGTCCGGACCGAGGAGTCCGCCGCGACGACCCTCCTCGGAGCGCTCCGCGACGGCGGCTCGCCGGCCGCCCAGCGCGCGGTCGCGAAAGCCATCGCGGCCGCCGTTCCGGGCGCCCCGCGCTACGCCAACGCGCTCCGCGACGCCCTGGCCGTCGCGTCGACCCCCGAGTGCGTGGCGGACGTCCTCACAGCGATGAACGACTACCCCGCGCGGTCGATGGCCGAGGCGGCCGCCTCGCGCCTGGCGACCGAAGAATCCGCACGCGTCCGATCGCTGCTCTCCGCCGCGCTGCTCCGCTGGACGGCGTGCGAGCCGTGCGCCGCCCAGAGCCCCGCGGGCTGGATCGAGTGGTGGGAGCGTGTGCGCACGCTCGACGACGCGGGCTGGCAGGCCGAACTCGCGAGCAACTTCCGTGCGCGCGCCGAGCGGCTGTCCGCGCGTGGCGACCAACTCAGCGAGACCGTCCTCGCGCTCTACAACGCGCTCTACGCGGCAACCCCAGTCGAGCGCCGCGGCTCGATCATCGCCGCGATGCTCCGCGACAACCTCGTGCGCGCCAACCGGCTCGGCCTCGAACTCGCGTCGCGTACGCTTCTCAACGCGCAGCCGCTCGGGGTCGAGGTCGCCGACGCAGCGATCGACCTGCTGTCGTCGCCCGACGAGACGGTGCGCGCCGAATCGGCGCGCCTCCTCGAGAACCTCGGCGCCGACGTCGACACCGCGACCATCGTCGAAGCGCTCACGCGAGAGACCTCGGCGCGCGTCGCCGCTCCGCTGCTGCGTTCCGCCGCGCGTGAAGGCGCGAACATCCCCGCCGCGCTCTACCTCCGCTGGCTCGCCGCGCCCGACCCGGCGTCCAGCGCCGCCTCGGACGCCCTTCTCGCGCTGCACGAGGACGGCATGCTCTCCCGGGAATCGCTGCGGATCGCGACGGAAACGCTCGCGGAAATCGAGCCCGAGCGCGTGTCCGCGTCGCACGTCCGTCTGCTCGCGCTCAACGGCCCGAGCGAGACGCTGCGCACCGTCGCGGAGCGCAGCGGGAGCGCGACTGCCCAGTCCGCAGCGGCCCGCGCGCTCGCGTCCGACGAATCTTTTGCCGACGCGCTGCTCGAAGGCGCCGCGAATCATCCGTCGTGGTTCGAGGGCGCCGCGCGCGCGGTCGAACTGCACAGACCGAACGCCGACGCCATGCTCGCGTTGCTGCGCGTCCGTCCGGACGCGAACGGGTGGGTCGAGCCATGCGCCAAGGCGCTCACCGCTATGCCCGCCGAGCAACGGGCGCGCGTGTTCAATGAGTTTGACGATCTCGAGGATCGCGCCGCGCTGCTGGCCGCGACAGCCCCGCATCTCGAGCCGCGCGAAGCGGGCGAGACGCTCGTGCTGCTCGCGGAAACGCGCCTGTCGCTGCGCGACTCCGACGGGGCGCTCGACTCCGCGGACACGGCCATCGCGAACCAGGGCGCCGACACGCTCCGTGCGCGCCGCGTTCGCTTCTTCGCGCTCGTGGATCTCGGCCGGCTCGACGACGCGATGGCGGCCACGCCCGGCGAACCGCCGTCGTTCTGGCTCGACGCGCTGGA
>JBQLZI010000269.1:0-3354 GCA_052168195.1 Phycisphaerales bacterium | reverse complement strand
AGGCGATCTACGGCGAGGTCGTCGATACGGTGAACCAGGGCGTGCGCCAGTACGACCTCGTCGTCCGTCTCGCACCCGAGGAGCGGGAGTCGATCGCACAGGTGCGTGACCTGCTGCTCCGTGGCCGCGGCGGAGCAACCGTCCGGCTCAGCGATGTTGCGGACATCGGCCCCGAACGATCCAGTAATCTCATTACTCGCGAGAACGCACAGCGGAAGGCCGTGGTCTCGCTCAACGTCGCAGAGGGCTCCAACCTCGGCGATCTGGTCGCGCAAGTCCAAGAACGCGTCGACCCGATCGTGCAGAGCGCCGGCATGACCGTGTCATACGGCGGGCAGTTCGAGGCTCAGCAGTCCGCGTCGCGCACGATCCTCGTCGCGGGCGTGGCCGTCGCACTCATCATGCTCATGCTGCTCCAGATTTCGACCGGCTCGATGCGTGCGGCGGTTCTCGTGATGCTCAACATGCCGCTCGCGCTCATCGGCGGCATCGCGGCGATCTACATCACCGAAGGCGGTGGACCGATTGCCAACACACTCGCGCTCGTCGGCATCGGCGGCCCGTACATCCCGCCAGTGATTTCGATCGCGAGTCTTGTTGGGTTCATCACGCTCTTCGGCATCGCCGTCCGCAACGGCATCCTTCTGATCAACCACTACAACCATCTCATGGCGGCTGAGGGTGTGCCGATGGGCGAGGCGATCGTCCAAGGGTCTATGGAGCGGCTTGTGCCGGTCCTCATGACCGCGATCTCGGCCGCACTCGGGCTCGTCCCGCTCGCCCTTGCGGCCGGTGAGCCCGGCAGCGAACTGCTCGCCCCGCTCGCGATCGTCACCCTTGGCGGCCTGCTGACTTCCACATTCCTGAACCTCATCGTCGTCCCCGCCGGCTACTCGCTGGTGTTCGGACACAAGCCCGAGCCGCGGCAACGTTCGTCGCGGTCATTCATCACACGGATCGCCGGCGCACTCCGCCCGGCCCAAACCACGGTCAACACCAGGGAGAACTGACATGACCGATCTGAACAAGCTGTTCCTCGCCTCGCTCGCCGCCGCATCGCTGACGCTGTCTGGGTGCGGAAACGAGTCCGGCTCGTCCAACGCCGCTGGCCAGTCCGAACATGGCGATCATGACGGCCAAGACCACGATGCCGAGCGGCACGAAGATCACGACCACGGTGCTGAAGGCCACGAGGATCACGATCACGGCGATGATGAACACGGCGACCACGGCGCAGATCGCGACCTCGGCTCGGTGACGATTGCTGGCACCACGCTCCGCGTTTCCATGGGCGGCAAGATCGAGCCGTCTATGACCGTTCACCTCAACATCGAGCGCACCGACGGACCCGAGCCAGCCGCGATCCGCGTCTGGATCGGCGACGAGGCGGCCACCGGTGCGCTCAAGAGCAAGGCAATTGGCAGCAGCGGCGACTACCACGCCGACGCAGAGGCCCCCGCCAACGTGTCGTTGCCGATTTCGCTGTGGATCGAGATCGAGAATGGCGACGGCACCCGCGAGACCGGATCGATCAGCATCAACTAAAGAGGTACGCATGGGCGGGCATCATCACAATTCGGCCGACGCCGGCACCCGCCGCCTCGTATGGGCGGTCGCGATCAACATGCTGTTGACCGTAGCCCAGGTGATCGGTGGTCTGCTTTCCGGCAGCCTTGCGTTGATCGCTGACGCGTTGCACAACTTCAGCGACGCCGCAGGACTCCTCCTCGCCTTGGTCGCACGCCGCATCTCCAAGCGACCTGCCGACGAGCGGCGAACCTTCGGCTACGGCCGCGCTCAAGTGGTCGGTGGTCTCATCAACCTGACCTCCATCATGGTGATCGCGGGCTACCTGCTCATTGAAGCGATCACTCGGACCTTCGATCGCCCAGACATCGACGGCTGGATGGTGGTGATTGTGGCCGGGATCGCATTGGTCGTGGATGTAGCGACCGCGGTGCTTACCTACTCGATGTCCAAGGACAGCGTGAACATCAAGGCGGCATTTCTTCACAACCTCGCTGACGCGCTCGCCTCGGTTGCCGTGATCGTCACGGGCACGCTCATCATCCATTTCGACTGGTACTGGACCGACATTGTCGCGACGGTTGGTATCTCGGTATACATCGTCTGGATCTCATGGAAGCCCATGAAGCGGTGCATACGGATCCTCATGCAGAGCGTCCCGGAAGGGTTATCGATTGATGAGATCGGGCAAGCCATCGCACGTGTCGACGGCGTCGAAGCGGTCGCCCATCTTCATGTCTGGCCGATCGACGAGGGCTCCGTCGCCGCTGAGGTTCGTATCGCGATGGCGGACGACGCCAGCATCATTGACGCACACATCGTGTGTTCTCAGGTGCGGGCCCAACTCCAAGACCGCTCCGGAATCGACCATGTGACTGTCGAGATCGTGCCGCCCAGCGTTCTTGCGGATCAGCCCCTCATCCCCCCGCATTGACGGAGGGGACGCATGTGGGGCGAGGAATAGATCGCTTACCAGAGGTGTTGGTATCCCGAAGCGGGTCCGCTATCATGAGTACCGCAATGCTCAGAGCTCTTGCCATCGTGATTCTGATCGCCGCCGGGCTGCCGAGGCTTGGTGTCGGATTGGTCACCGGCCAAGACCACTGTGGTGACACGGTGTGCCATGAGCCTGTCGTTGACATGGGCTGCTGCGGCGAATCACTACCGTACGAATGCTCTGACCTTGACTGCGGCAGCGAGGCATTCTGCCCGGTGAGCGAAGGTCCGTGCAAATGCGGCATATCCGATGCGCCGGCTCCGGATCGGCTCCCTGACGCTCCGCTGCCGCGCACTGACCGCGATTCACTGACCGGACTTCCGAACGGCCCGCCGAAGATCACTCCGGTGATCGAGCCCGACGATTCGACGCCTTCAATGGTGTCGCTCGTTGATAGCCTCCGCGCGGGCAAGACCCACAACGAAGTGCAGGCCCTTCTGGGCGTTTGGCAAACGTAGAGCCCGAGTTCCGTAGGGATGGTGCGCGCTCTGGGCGCTGCCCGTCCCTGCGTCGATCACTCGGACTCACGTTTATCCAAGCACCCAGGAGCCTTTCATGGCCATTCGTCTCATCGCGTGCGCTGTGGGCGTCGCAGGGGTCGGAATCGTTGGCGGCTGCTCGTCGCCATTCGATACGACTCGTGATCTGCCACGGTCCTACGCACGCTCGCTTCCCGAGAACACCGAATCGCGCCCGAGATCCGTCTTCCGAGAGGACGAAGCCGAATCCGAAGCGGCGGTAGTCTCTCTGGATGTCGATTCCTTACCGGATGACTATGTGCGGTACGCGCTGTATCACAGCCCAGCTGTAGAAGCCGCATACCAGAGATG
>JBQLZI010000268.1:0-3374 GCA_052168195.1 Phycisphaerales bacterium | reverse complement strand
GGTCTGGCGGAGTGTTCACGCTCGGCGCTGCGCGCGTGGGCGCGGGCGCGGGAGAAGGGCGAGGAGCGGCCTTCGCTGGAACTGACGGTGCGCGTGCGTCCGCCTGCGCTGGGCGCGACGCCGCTGTGGCGCGAGCGGTTGCTGCGGCATATTGCGTACGCGCTGACGAGCGGCGGCGCGTGATGTGAGACCCTCCCCTACCCCTCCCGCTGCGCAGGAGGGGATGAAGATTGTGGACCCCCTCCCCGGCCCTCCCCCGTCTTCGACAGGGGAAGGAGCGGATCAGTTGCAGGTCATGCCGAAGGAAGTGAGGACGGCGTTGAGGTCGGCGAAGTCGACGGCGTCGTCGTTGTTGGCGTTGCCGAGGAAGTACTGCGGCGGGACGATGAAGAGCGCGCCGTAGTTCGTCAGCACAGTGTTGAGGTCGGCGAAGTCGACGACGTCGTCGAGGTTGAAGTCGGCGGCGCAGGGCGGCGCGTCGCAGACGAACTCGACGTCGTCGATGCGCATGTCCTGCCCTTTGCCGAACGTGTTGTTCTCGGATTCGAACGCGAGGAGGTCGACGGCGTTCGAGAAGGCGCCGGGGCCTGCGTAGATGCGCTGGCCGTCGATGGAGACGCGGAGCACGCCGTTGGCGGAGAGGCGGAGTTCGAGCGTGCGGTACTGGCCGTCGTTCATCCAGTCGGCGTTGGTGTCGGCGACGTCGACGCCGACGACGGAGGTGTTCAGGAACGGATCGTCGTTGGGTGGGTCGATGGGGTTGTAGTCGGGGTTGATCTGCGCGTAGACGCTCGGCTCGTAGAACGTGTCGGCGGTTTGTCGGCCCAGGTAGACGCGGGCGGCGAGATCGCCGAAGTTCCAGAGCGCGAAGGCGCGGACGGTGTGCTGGTTCGAGGTGCGGACCTTGACGCGCGCGATGACGTCGTTGGCGACGGTGATGGGCGTGTCTGGCAGGGAGGTCGCGAACTCGCGGCGGTGGCGGTTGTCGGGGTTGATGTTGTTGACCTGGCGGATGACCTGCCCGCGGTCGCCGTCGGTGATGACGGTTGCGGCCGACGAGAGCGCGGCGAACCAGCGCGGGTTCTGGTTGAACAGCGGCCCGTCGCTGAGCCATTCCACGTCGTCGAGGTACGGACAGTCGAGCGGCGGAGGCTTGGGAAGTGAGAGGAGCGGACCCGAGGCCTCGATGTTGTCGACGAGCATGAACGCGTCCAGCGACTCGAAGGAGGTGTTCGAGCCGATGCGGTCGATGTAGGGGGTAGTGAGGAGGACATTGTCGTAAATCGTGAACTCGGGCTGGCCGTCGAGAAGATCGACCAAAAACCGGAGGCGATTGTCGGCGGTGGTCTCGGCGGCGATGCGGAACCAGTTCTGCACGGGCGGTCGGGCGGGGTCTCCGATGTTGGAGCCGGCGGGAGGAATGCAGGCGGGGATCGGCTGCCCTTGCGCATTATGGCAATAGAAAAGCGGAACGAAGAGACCGCCCGGGCAGAAGCCGAGACACGGCCCAAGGGCGAGAAACTGGTCGTTGAGCCCGATGGGGATCCCGATGTCGGTGCAATCGCCCGGCTCGATCTCTTCGCAGACGCCGCCCCACATCAGTCTGCCGGTGATGAACCCCGTGAAGGTGGCCACGGGTTCGAACGTAAACAGTTGATCGATCGTGCTGATGAAGTGTTCCGCGCTGACGCGGGCGTTGTGGTCGGCTGTAGGCGCGAGCGGCTGGAGAGGGTCGGCGCCGGCAGAGTCGCCGCCGAAGCGCAGGTTGTAGCCCGTGAAGAAGCCACCGGCTGGCTGGGCGGCGACGGTCTGGATACGGACGACCTTGGAGGCATTGAAGATGCCGTTGGGCCCGCCGACGGGCGCGGTGGAGAGGTCGACGACGCGGACCAAGGGCAGCATCTCCGAGCCGCCGGACTGCCCGCGGAGGTTGTTCAGCGGCCAGACGAATCCCGGCGGGCCGGTGAAGGACGTCGCCGGCGCGGAGACCCCTGTGCCGCCGAACGACGTGTCGGTGGGGAAGTTCTCGAGTTCGTCGCGCATGGTGACGAAGGCGCCGTTGAAGTTGCCGTCGCGGAGGAACGCGGCGGGATCGAGCGGGACACGCTGGACGCGCGTGCCCGCGAGGGCGCCTGCGGTCTCGGGCGTGTGCGCGAGGGCGAGCGGCGAGGCGGCGGCGAGGCCGGCGGCGAACGCAAGGAACGGCTTGTGCATAGCGAAACCCCTTGAATCGGGCGCGTCCGGAAAGGAAACGCCGCAGAATCAAGGTACCACGGGCGGGTCGCCGGGCAAGGGATTTTCGTTCAGGCGGCGCGCTTGTGGGCGTAGGCGAGCCCCACGCGGTGGCCCCCGGCGCCCCCTGAGCCATTCTGGCATTCGACGCAGCGGACGACGGTTGCGGTCTTCCAGACGCCGTGGACGGGATCGACGCGGAGGGAGATGCGCGATCCGACGGGGACGGGCGAGGAGGCGAGGGCTCCGAGCCCGGTGGCGCTGGCGTCGACGAGTTGGAGGCGGATGAGGACGGGCATGTCGACGCCTGAGGCGATGACGCCCTGCATCGATCCGCCGGCGGTGGCGCGGTTGTCGGCGCGGCGCTCGAAGGGGATGGGCGCGAGCGCGTCGTGCGGGTCGGTCGCTTCGTCAGGCGTGTGCAGGCGGGGGAGATTCGCCACGGCCTCGACTCCTTCGCCGGTGTGGCCCGGCACGGGCTTGCCGCTGGTGTCGCTCGGGCGCCTCGATCCTCAGGAGAACGGGAGAGAGGGATCGGGACGGCCGGGCGGGGCATCCGTGCCCGCGGCCTCGGCGTGTCGTTCGGAGTGGTCTATCGGCGCGGCCGGGGCGGACCTTTACGACGGCGCGGGGGAAGGCGTGAGAATCCACAGATGCGAGACAGCGGGCGCAAGATGCGGGATGGGCCGCGGTTACGCGGCTCGGCGGAGGTGGTACCTTCGCGGGATGCTCGCGAAACTCGGCCAACGGCTCTCCGGCGTCTTCCGCGCGACCGCTCCCGACCCGTTCGTGCTGGCGGTGCTGCTGACGATCCTGACGTATCTGCTGGCGCTGTTCTTCACGTCGCCCGAGCCCGGGAGCCCGCGGGCGCAGGGGTGGTACGCGGCGACGCTGCTGGAGGACTGGCAGGGCGGGTTCTGGTCGCTGCTGGGGTTCGCGATGCAGATGTGTTTGATTCTGGTGACGGGGCACGCGCTGGCGAGTTCGCCGCCGATCGCGCGGCTGCTGCGCGGGCTGGCGTCGCTGCCGAGGAACGGGCCGCAGGCCGCGGCGATGACGGCGTTCGTGGCGATCGCGTTCGGGCTGGTGAACTGGGGATTTGGATTGATCGTCGGCGCGATCCTGGCGCGCGATGTTGATCG
>JBQLZI010000267.1:0-3407 GCA_052168195.1 Phycisphaerales bacterium | reverse complement strand
GATCTGCGCCGAGACCGCGACGATGCGCCCGGTGATCGTGGGGATCTCGATCTTGTCGGGCAGGTGCAGGCCGGACTTGGTCTGCTTCTTGTCCTCGTCCTTGCGGATGAGCACGCGGAGCCCGATCGGCTCGACGATCTCCAGTTTGGCGGCGGGTTTGGGTTGCGACTTGGCCATCGCGGACACTCTATGCCCAGCGGCGTTCGTGCGCCCGCGGCGTGCCGCGTCCGGTATTCTGCACGCCATGCGAGACCCGCTCGAACGCCTGCAGTCGCTGATCGTCGACGTCCCCGACTTCCCCAAGCCGGGCATCACGTTCAAGGACATCACCCCCCTGCTGGCCAGCCCGCCCGGGCTGGCGCTCGCGGTGGAACTCATGGCCAACCCGTTCCGCGGGAAGGGCGTGGACGTCGTGGTCGGCGCCGAGTCGCGCGGGTTCATCTTCGGGATCGCGGTGGCGCAGACCCTGTCGGCCGGCTTCGCGCCGATCCGCAAGCCCGGCAAACTCCCGCGCGCGAAACGCTCGTGCTCCTACGACCTGGAGTACGGCAAGGACACGCTCGAGGTGCACGCCGACGCCGTGCGCCCGGGCCAGCGGGTGCTGCTCATCGACGACCTGATCGCCACGGGCGGCACGATGGGCGCGTGCCTGGACCTGATCGACGGCATGCGCGCCGACCTCGTGGGCGTCGCGGTGCTCATCGAACTCACGGCGCTGCAGGGGCGCGACCGGCTCTCGCTCGGCGAGCGCCTGCACGCGGTGCTGCAGGTCTGAGCGGCCGGTTCAGTTCGACATCCCGAAGTTCGCGAGCGTGGTGTTCAGGTCCGTGAAGTTCACGGCGCCGTCGTTGTTCACGTCGCCGGGGAGTTGGCCCGGGAAGGTGTCGATGACGCCGAAGTCGCTGAGGACCGCGTTGACGTCGGCGAAGTCGACGACGCCGTCGTTGTTCGCGTCGCCGTCGAGGAGCGGGTCGCACTCCTTCGACGTGAACACGATGTTGTCGACGCCGGCTTCGACGATGGAGCCGTCGCCGCCGTCCTCGGCGACGAAGCGCACGCGGGTCTCGGCGCTGCGCGGGATGTAGCGGTCGAGCAGGTAGACAGCGCGGACCCAGCCGTTCAGCGGCTGGGCGATGCGCTCGGCCACGACCCACGACGCGCCGTTGTCGGCGGAGAGTTCAACGGTGAGCGAATCGTCCGCGTCGAGACTGCCGTCGAACCACAGGGACACGTTCATGCGCACGCGGGGGGCGCTGGCGTCGATGGAGGGCGAGGTGAGGGAGGTCCACCCGTTGTCGACGTCGTTGGCGCCGTCGGACCCGCCCGGCGAGCCGTTGCCGGTGACGTAGGCGAAGACGCCGTTGTCGTTGTCGTCGGCGCCCGGGGCGTAGGAAGTGGGGTTGGGCACGGCGCGCTCCCAGAGCCCGGTGGTCGCGGTGCCGCCGCTGAGCCAGCCGGTGTCGGTCTCGAAGTCGTCGGTGTAGCCGGTGAGGGTGGTGTCCGCGACGTCGGCGGGGAACTTCTGGATGGGCGCGGAGAGGGGCCAGTCGACCTCGACGCCGTCGGTCGACTGCACGGTGAAGAAGTAGTGGATCATCTCGCCGCAGGGCAGGAGCGGGAACTTCGCGAGGTACTCGTCGTTGCCCAGCGGTTCGAGGGGGAGCGTCTTGAACTCGTTGGTGTGCCCGGAGCCCTCGCGCGGGTGGATGTGCCACGTGAAGACGGCCGTGCCCGGGTCGACGGTGCGCCCGTTCTGGCTGGTGATGCGCACCGCGACCTCGGCGCCTCGCGGAGGCAGATCGGTCGGTCGATCGCCGACGAACTCGAACGCGGCGGGGCTCCCGCCGACGAGCGCGAGGGTCGGGTCGACGACGAACAACCCGCGGTTGATGTCGCTGATGATGACGTTGCCGCTGGGGAAATAGGGGTACACGCTCCACGCGCCGTCGAACGAGAGCCCGTCGCCGCCGGGGAAGGTGTCGAACCAGCCGACTTCGACGGGGTTGGCGGGGTCGGTGCGCGCATCCCAGATGCGCATGCCGGTCTGGTAGTTGGCCTGATAGACGAAGCCGTCGCGGGTGTAGAGGTTGTGGTCGATCGTGCCCAGCCCGGTGCTGAACGAGCCCATGAACGTCGGGGCTTCGAGGTTCGAGACGTCGAAGACGCGCGTCGTGGTGACGGAGACGTCGCCGTTGACCTCGTCGAGTTCGTCGTTCTGGAAGAGCACGGCGCGGTCGACGTCGACCCAGCCCTGGTGGGAATACTGCAGCCCCGTGTAGGTGATGCGCGCCAAACGGGTCATCGCGGCGGGGTTCGTAACGTCGACGACGTCGATGCCCTGCCCGGCGGCGAAGCAGAACGCGATGCTCCGCCCCTGCCACGGCCCGGGGTGCGGCCACGTGACGACCTGCGCGTCGTGGATGTAACTCGCTCCGGAATACTCACCGGTGATGACCGGGCTTCCCGGGTTGCTGACGTCGATCGCGACCAGGCCGTCGGTCGGCTGGTTCGCGCCCGCGAGGTAGATCGTCTGGGATTCCTCGTGGGCGACGAGGTTGTGCGCCCACTCGAGGCCCTGCGACCGGAACTCGGTGACCTTCGTGACCACGCCCGAATCGATCTGCGAGAGGTCGTACACGTGCAGGCCGGTGTTGAAGCGGTCCTTGATGTAGTAGCAGTGGTCGCCGATGACCTTCGCGTCGGCCCACAGCGAATCGCCCGACTCGGGGAAGTTCGCGAGGATCTCGGGCGCGCCTGGATTGGTGATCTCGACGAACGAGAGCCCGGCGGTGAAGGTCATGATCGCGTACTCGCGGCCGGAGGGGCTGGTGTAGCCCCAGCAGTCGGCGCCGTCGCCCATGTCGAAGGTCTGCAGCGGGATGCGGCTGCGGAGCGCGACGTCGAGCGATTCGTAGGTCTCGCCTCCCGCGGGGCCCTGCGGCGTCGAGGGGCCCACGTCGTGACGGCCGCCGTCTTCGGGCGGCGGGGGCACGGCGCCCGCGACGGAGGCCATCATGAACCCGAGCCCCGCGGCGAGCAGGCCCGCCGAGAGCGAAGAACGAATCACGGATGCCGGCATAACGCACTCCTGGGCCGCGGTGGAGGAATCGGCCTCGACACACCCTACACCACTCCGGGCGGGGACACCAAGAAAACCTTGGGTTTCGAGGGTCCGGGAACGGCGCAGCGGGCGGGAAACCCGATCAGGCGGCGAAGAACACGACCACGTCGTAGATCGCGTGGGCCGCGACGACGATCCCGAAGCCGCGGAGCACGAAGAGCCCGCCCAGGTACACCCCCGCCAGGGTGAGGAACACGAACCGGGCGGCGTCGAGCCCGCCGACCGCTGTTCCCGAGACGCCGTCGAAGAACGAGGCGTCGTGGTAGAGCGCGAACGCGACCGCCGA
>JBQLZI010000266.1:0-3433 GCA_052168195.1 Phycisphaerales bacterium | reverse complement strand
AGGGCTGGAGTGGAAGTCTTCATGGCACGCATGCTAGAACGCGGCCGTGCCGAGCATCGAACGGGCAACGAACCTCGACGATCCGCGGGTCGCGCTCTTCCGGGAGACGCGGGACGGGGACGCGCTGCGCCGCGCGGGGGTGTTCCTGGGCGAGGGGATGCTGGTGCTGGAGCGGCTGCTGGCGCCCGACGCGCGGTTCGCGATGCGGTCGGTGCTCGTCGACGAGCGCCGGCTTGACGACACCCTCGAACGGATGGAACGCTCGGCGTGCGCACGCGACCTGCCCGTGTTCGTCGCGGACGCAGAGACGATCGAGTCGCTCATCGGGTTCCGGTTCCATCAGGGGGTGCTGGTGCTGGGCGAGCGTGGTACGGAGCGCAATGCGCGCGACGTCGTGCGCGGGATAGACCTCGCGCCGGGCGGGCCTTCCACGCTCGTGGTGCTCGAGAACCTTGTCGATCACGACAACATCGGGTCGGCGTTCCGCAACGCCGCGGGATTCGGCGCGTCGGGCGTGCTGCTGTCGGCGTCGTGCGCGGACCCGCTGTACCGCAAGTCGGTGCGCACGTCGATGGGCCACGCGCTGCGCGTGCCGTTCGGTCGATTCGGCGAGAAAGACTGGCCGAAGGGTCTGGAGTCGCTTCGCGAGCGCGGGTTCGCGGTCGCGGCGCTGACGCCGGCGGACGACGCGCGGGACATCGACGAGTTCGCGCGCGGGCTGCCTTCGGATCGGCGCCTGGCGCTGCTCGTGGGGAGCGAGGGTCCGGGCCTGAGCGCCCGGGCGATGCGTGCGGCGGACGCCCGCGTGTCGATCCCGATGGCGGCGAACGCGGATTCGATCAACGTGGCCGCGGCGCTGGCGGTGGCGCTCCACGCGACGCGGGCGCGGTAGGATCGGGCCATGACCACACACGACACGCTGGCGCACGAGGCGGTGGCGCCCATCGAGAGCGGGATGCTCGTCGGGCTCGGGACGGGCCGGGCCGCGTCGCGCGGCATCCACGCCCTCGCGGCGCGGGCGCACGGCGAGGGTCTCCGCGTCGAGTGCGTCGCGACCAGCGAAGCCAGCGCGGCGCTCGCGCGGGAACTCGGCCTCGCCGTCCTGCCCTTCTCGGAGGTCGCGAAGGTCGATTACCTCTTCGACGGCGCCGACGAGGTCGCGCCGGACCTCTCGATGCTCAAGGGCCGCGGCGGCGCGATGACGCGCGAGAAGATCGTGGCCCACGCGTGCGCGCGCTGCGTGTACCTGATCGACGAGAGCAAACTGGTCGACCGCCTCGGGTCGCGGTTCGCGTTGCCCATCGAGACGCTGCCGTTCGCGCTCGCGAGCGTCCGCGACCGGCTGCACGCGCTCGGTCTGGATGGGCCGGTGCGCGAGGCCGAGGGCGGCGCGACCTACCACACCGACAACGGCTTTCTCGTGATCGACGCGGCGATCCCCGAGAACGCGAACGTGCGCGCGATCAGCGAGGGACTGGCGCGTATCGAGGGCGTGCTCGGGCACGGGCTGTTCCTTACGGAGGCCGACGCCGTGCTCGTCGAATCCGCGGACCGGGCGAAGGTCACGCGCATGACGCGGCCCGCGTAATCACGCTCTTGGTGCGCACGCGCGGCGCAAGCGGTCGCGGATCGCGTCCCACATCGGGCCGTCGCCTTCTGGAAGTTCCACGAGGATGCGCTCGGGCGAGGTCTCGTCGGCCTCGTGCAGCGACGCGTACAGGCGCTGCGCGTACGCGGCGGCGTCGGCGGGCATGAGGATCTCCGTCAGGCCGTCCACGGACTCCACGTCGATGGGCGCGAGCACGAGGGCGGCCACGCGGCGCTCGTTGCTGATCGTCGCGCGATCGAGTTCCGCGAGCAGTTCGGGCCGCGATCGCAGTGCCGCGTGCGCACGCGGAGCGTAATGCGACGCAAAGCGCCCGGGCGAGCCCGCGGCGCCCTCATCTGTGGCGGAGAACTCGTGATCGGGCGCCACGCCGATCGCTTCGGCAATCCGGCGCGCGTCGATCGCTCCCGCGCGGAGGATCTTCGGCGGGTCATGGAGCAACGACACGACCGTCGACTCGATGCCCACGCGGCACGGCCCGCCGTCGAGCACCTCCAGCGCATCGCCGAACGCGTCGCGCACGTGCCGCACGGTCGTGGGGCTGACGCGTCCTGATGGGTTCGCGCTCGGGCCGACCAGCGGCCCGCCGAACGCACGCAGCAGCGCGATCGCGACGGGGTGGTCAGGGCAACGCACCGCGATGGTGTCCCCGCCGCCCGCGACGAGCGCCGGGATCGAATCGCCGCGCCGCAGCACCAGCGTCAGCGGCCCGGGCCAGAACGCCTCGGCCAGCGCCTGCGCTTCGCGCGGCCAGTGCGCACAGGCCGTGCGCGCCATCGCCTCGTCCGCGACGTGCACGATCAGGGGGTTGCTCGCGGGACGGCCCTTCAGGCGGAACACCTCGCGAACGGCGTCCTCGCTGCGCGCGTCCGCGCCGAGGCCGTAGACGGTTTCCGTCGGGAATGCGACGAGTTTCCCCGCCCGCAGCAGGTCCGCGGCACGCGCCACGCGCTGGTGTTCGGCTCCGCCGGTCATCGTCAGCGACCCGAGCGCGGCGGATCGCCCGGGCGGCGCGCCTCGGGGTCGAGCCACGCGTCGCTCGGTCCGTCCTCGAGGATCGAGCCGCGCTCGAGCAGTTCGTCCGCCGTGGGGATGTCGAGGTTCACACCGAGTCGGTCGAGCGAGACACCCGTGGCGTCGAAGAACTCCGCGAGCGAGATCTTGTAGTCGAAGATCGCGATCGCCTCTTCGAGTTCGGCCTGCGCGAGCGCTTCCTGGCGGTTGAGTTTCAGGTTGAGGAAGTCGGGCGTCAGGCCGCGGAGCGTCTGCTCCTCGACGAGCAGGGCGCGGAGGTTCTCGGCCGACGCGAGGCGCGCCACGCGCGTCTGCTCGATGAGCGCATAGTTCGTCACCACGCTGCGCAGCGCGTTCTTCACCTCGAACACCGCGTTGCGCACCGCCGAGGCGTAGTTGAGGACCGACTGCAGGCGCTCGAGCCTGCGCTGGCGGAACACGGCCTCGGGGCCTCGGTTGCCGATGGGCTGCTCGAACTGCACGCCCGCGATGTAGTTCACGAAATCGTTGTCAGCGAGTTCCGCGAGCGCGTCGCCCGTGTCGTCCTCGACCGCGCCGATCTGGGCGCGCAGGTTGAGGTCGAGCAGCGGGAGTTTCGCGTTCTCCGCGAAGCGCTGGCGGAGGGCCGCATCGTCGATGCCCAGCAGCGCGATCTGCAGTTCCGGGCGGTTCTGCAGCGCCTGAGTGACCGCGTCGAGCAGGTTGAACGTGACGGGCGCGGCGGTCAGGTCCATCGGCGGCAGCAGAAGCGTCTCGCCCGACAGCGGGAACCGCTCGCTGTCGCGCAGGGCCTTGAGCCGGTCGGACTGCTCG
>JBQLZI010000265.1:0-3437 GCA_052168195.1 Phycisphaerales bacterium | reverse complement strand
CCCGGCCTGCCCACGACGCTCGCGCTCACCCGCGCGCCGGCGGACGCCGAGGAAGACGCCAAGGAAGACAAAAAGGACAGCGATCCCGCCAAGGGCGTCGCCGACCACATGGAGTCCTTCGGGTACCCCTTCGGCGCGTACGCCTTCACGGAGATCCCCGAGCAGCGCGAAGTCCTGATCGTCAACGCGACCATCTGGACGAGCGCCGACGCGGGCGTCATCGAGAACGGCCAGATCCACGTCAAGGACGGGAAGATCGCCGCCGTCGGACGCATGGGCGACCGCGCGTTCAGCGGCCTCGCGTCGCGCCTCGACCGCATCGACGCACGCGGCAAGCACGTCACCCCCGGCCTCATCGACGCGCACAGCCACACCGGGATCGACGGCGGCGTCAACGAAGGCACGCACGCCATCACCGCGGAGGTGCGCATCGGCGACGTCATCGACGCGTCAGACTCGTACTTCTACAGCCAGATGGCCGGCGGCCTCACCGCGGCGAACCAGTTGCACGGTTCGGCCAACCCCATCGGCGGGCAGAACTCCATCGTCAAACTCCGCTGGGGCGCCGCACACCCCGACGACATGCTCGTCGAAGGCGCCACGCCGGGCATCAAGTTCGCGCTCGGCGAGAACGTGAAGCAGAGCAACTGGGAGTCTGACCGCACCCGCTACCCCCAGACGCGCATGGGCGTCGAGACGTTCATCCGCGACTGGTTCCACCGCGCCCAGGACTACATGGCCGCCAAGGAGCGCGGCGAACTCGTGCGCACCGACCTGCAACTCGAGACGCTCGCGGAGATCCTCCGCGGCGAGCGGCTCGTGCACTGCCACTCGTACCGCCAGGACGAGATCTTCATGCTCTGCAAGGTCGCGGAAGACTTCGGCTTCACCATCGGAACCTTCCAGCACGTGCTCGAGGGCTACAAAGTTGCTGAGGCGATCAAGGAGCACGCCATCGGCGCCTCGTCCTTCAGCGACTGGTGGGCGTTCAAGATGGAGGTCATCGACGCCATCCCCGAGAACGGCGCGATCATGCACGAGGTCGGGGTGAACGTGTCGTTCAATTCCGACAACGGCGAACTCGCGCGCCGCATGAACCTTGAGGCGGCGAAAGCCGTGAAGTACGGCGGCGTCGAGCCCGCCGAGGCGCTCAAGTTCGTCACCATCAACCCCGCGATCCAGATCGGCATCGCCGATCGCACCGGCTCGCTCGAAGCGGGCAAGGACGCGGACTTCGTGATCTGGTCGGGCGACCCGCTCTCCACGTTCTCCCGATGCGAATCCACGTGGATCGACGGCCGCGAGTACTTCTCCCTCGCGAAAGACGCGGAACTCCGCCGCCGCGACGGGGAACTCCGCGACCGGCTGATCCAGCGCATTCTCACCGAGAACGCGAAGAAGCCCAAGGACGACGCCAAGGCCTCCGAAGGCGAGGACGCCGACAAGGCCGAGTCCGAGCCGGGCCTGCTGGTGGACGCGCGTTACGACGAACGCACCCTCAACCGGCTCCGCGAGACGTACCTCGACTTGCTCCGCAAGGGCGTCGACCTCTCCGCGCACCGCTGCGGCGAGTGCGGCGTGCTCGACCTCGACACCGCCCACGCCCACTGACCAGCCCGCGACTCTTCCAGACGAGAACACCATGCACACACTGCACCGAATCAGCACAGCCGTCGCGGGCGCCGCCCTCATCTCGGGAGCGGGCTTCGCCCAGGACCTGACCGTCAAGGCCCCGCCGCAGACTTCGACGATCGCGCTCACGAACGCGACGATCCACACCGTGTCCGGCGCGGTGATCGACGACGGGTTCGTGCTCATCAAGAACGGAAAGATCGACGACGTCGGCCGGATGGAGGCGCTGCAGTCTGCGCCGCGCACGCGCGAGGCGTGGGAGACCATCGACCTTTCCGGGCTGCACGTCTACCCCGGGCTCATCAGCGTGGGATCGAGCATCGGCCTGAACGAGGTGGGCTCGGTCCGCGCGACGATCGACACCAACGAGACCGGGGGCGTGACGCCCGAGGTCCGCGCCGCCGCCGCGGTGAACCCCGACTCCTGGCATTTCCCCGTGGCGCGGTCCAACGGCGTGCTCACGTTCGCCGTCACCCCCAGCGGGGGCTCGATCCCGGGTAGGGGCAGCATCATGCGCGCCGACGGCTGGACATGGGAAGACATGGCGATCGACGACGACGCCGGGCTCGTCATCAACTGGCCCAACGTCCGCCCGATCAACGCGTGGTGGATGAACCAGAGCGACGAGGAGCAACTCCGCCGCGCCCGTGAGGCCGTGCAGTCGATCGACGACGCGTTCAGCCGCGCCGAGACGTACTTCGCGTCGCGCGAGGCGGACGACACGACCCCCTTCTCCATCCGCTACGAGTCGATGGGCCCGGCGATCCGCGGCGAGACGCCGGTGTTCATCAGCGCGCAGGAACTCGACCAGATCCGCTCGGCCGTCACGTGGGCGAAAGGGCGCGACCTCGACGTGGTGATCGTCGGCGGGCGCGACGCCGCGCTGTGCGCGGATTTCCTGAAGCGTCACGACGTGGGCGTCATCGTCACCGGCACGCTGCGCATGCCGCGCCGCTCCGACGCCGCCTACGACGAGGCGTTCACGCTGCCCGCGGAACTCGAGGCCGCCGGCGTGCGCTGGTGCCTGGCCGGAACGGGCGGCCCCAGCAGCGAGCGGAACCTGCCCTACCACGCGGCGATGGCCGTCGCGTACGGCCTTGATCCCGCCGTCGCTCTCCGCTCGATCACGCTGTCCGCGGCCGACCTCATCGGGATGGGCGACACGCTCGGCTCGGTCGAGAAGGGCAAGGCCGCCACACTCATCGTGACCGACGGCAACCCGCTCGAGATGGCGACGCAGGTCCGGCACGCGTTCATCGATGGGCGGGAGATCGACCTCTCGAACAAGCAGACGAAACTCGCGGAGAAGTACCGCGAGAAGTATCGCCAGATGGGGCTGATCCCCCGGGAAGGCGACACAGCGCAGTAACCGGTCCGACCCGCCCCCACGGGGGCCCTCGGGGGCCGCGGGGGAGTTGTGTCGGAAGTCGATGTCGGGCCCGTGCGCGTTGACCCGTGCACGGGCCCATTTCGTTTACGGCGTCGCGAGACGTTCGATCCACGCGCCGGCCCAGCGGTAGCCGCCGGCGCACGTTTCCACGAGGAGCGCGCCGAGCAGCCCGGCCGCGAGGAGCGATTCGTCGATCGGCCCGCCCGCGGCGAGGATCGTGAGCAGCGCGGCCTGCGCGAGCCCGACGCCCGCGATCGTGTGCGCCGTGGCGATCTCGACGCTTTGTTTCGTGAGCACGCCGCTCCCCCCGCCGCCGATGCGCGCGCCCAGCAGCGCGCCGAACCAGCGGCCGTCGGTGCACGCGACGATCGCCCCCGGCAGGACGATCCAGAACATCGAACCACGCGCCACCGGC
>JBQLZI010000264.1:0-3463 GCA_052168195.1 Phycisphaerales bacterium | reverse complement strand
CTCGCGAGCGATCTCAACGCGCAGTTTCCGGGTGCCGGCTCGGGGTATCTGAAATTCCTCGAGTTCGCCCGCAAGATGTACCGGCTGTCGGAAAAGGTCTTCTTCTATCGCGACGTCGGCGCGGTCTCGGACGTGATGAAGCAGGTGCCGCCGACGGATTTCGCGCTCGTCCGCGAGGTCCTGGGGATGCGGATGCACTCCACGGTGGGCGCGACGGCGCACCAGTGGATCAATGATTCGCACACCCGGCAACTCTGCGAGCACTTCCTGCAGTACGTGGGTTCCTCGCCCTTCCTTGCGCCGGCGATCCTGTCGCTGATCGCGTCGGCGCAGGTCGATCAGGGGTGCTGGTACCCGATGGGCGGCACGCGGGAGGTCGCGCGCACGCTGGAGCGAATCCTGCGCGAAGAGCACGCCGAGATCCTGACGGGCGCGAAGGTGAAACGGATCGACCGTGAGCGCGACCGCGCCACGAGCGTCGTGCTCGAGGACGGACGCACGATCGACTGCGACGCCGTGGTGTCGAACTGCGACGTGCAGCGCACGATGCTCGACCTGCTCGGCGGGCGCACGGGCGAGGTCGACGCGCTGCGGCGCCAGCAGGACATCGCGAAGAAGTACGAGCCGGCGTGCTCGGGCGTGGTGCTGTACCTCGGCTTGAACCGTCGGTACGAGCACCTCGCGCACCACAACTTCCTGTTCAGCAGGGACAGCCGCGCCGAGTTCGACGACATCTACGTCAAGGGCGAGCCGGCGCGCGACCCGACGCTGTACCTCGCCGTTCCGTCGCGCACCGATGAGGCGCAGGCGCCCGCCGGGTGCGAAGCGCTGTACGTGCTCGTGCACACGCCGTACCGCCGCGATCGGCACGCGTGGACGACCTCCGCGGGGGGCGATCCGGGCGGCTTCGGCGCGGGGACGCTGCTGAAGTCGTACCGCGGGACGATCGTCGAGAAACTCAAGCGATTCGGCATGGAGGACATCGAGGAGCACATCGTCGTGGAGCGTGCGCTGACCCCCTCGGCGATCGACGCGATGTACAACGCCGAAGGCGGAGCGATCTACGGCCTCGCGTCGCACGGCAAACTGTCGGGCGGGTTCAAGCCCAACAACCGGTCGAAGGTCGCGCGCAACGTGTATCTCGCGGGAGGCAGCGCCAACCCCGGCCCCGGAGTGCCGATGGTGCTGATGTCCGGCGTGACGGCCGCCCGGGCGCTGGGCGAGGACTTCGGCCTTCTCAAGGAGGGCGAAGCGGCCCTTCCCATGGGCGAGCGGGTCCGCGGCGTCGAACAGAGCCGGGTCGCGGAGACGGCCGCGGCGATCTGATCCGCCGATCGAGAGGAGCGTTCTGCGTGTCGCGCACCGGTGAACAACTCGAGTTTCTCCCGAGCAAGTACTCGCCGAAAGTCACGCGCGGATTCTCGATCGTCGTTCGGCGGATGTTCCGCAAGCAGTTCGCGTCTGTTCGCGCCGTCAAGGGATCGACCGAGACCCTCGGCGCTCTCGACAGCCGCAAGGGGCCGGCGATCATCGCGCTCAACCACTCGAGTTGGTGGGACCCGCTCGTGTGCGTGCTGCTGGGTTCGATCGAGACCCCCTCGCGAACGCACGCCGCGCCGATGGACGTCGAGCAACTCAGGCGTTTCCGTTTCATGCGCAAGATCGGGATCTTCGGCGTCGCGCCCGACGACCCGCGATCGCTGCCCAGGATGACGCGGCACGTGCTGAAACGGTTCGCATCTGAGCCAAGGTGCACGCTCTGGATCACGCCTCAGGGTGAGTTCCGGGACGTGCGCGACGAGATCGCGCTGCGTCCGGGCGCGGGAGCGATCGCGGCCCGGGCGAGCGAGGAGCGCGACATCCCCGTGCTCGCGCTGGCGATCGAGTACACGTTCTGGGAGGACAAGCGGCCTGAGGTGCTGCTGCGCTTGGTGCGCGTCCCGCCTCCGGACCTCGACGCGAAGGCGACCCGCGGCGAACGCATCGAGGCGTGGACATCCGAGATCGAGCGAACAATGCGCGACAACCAGTCGGCGCTCGCGCAGATCGTGATGGAGCGCGATTCGCGCCCCTTCGACATCGTGCTCGGGGGCAAGGAGGGCGCCAACCACCCGCTCTACGACCTCTGGTTGAAGTTGCGCGGGCGCCACGGGCGCATCAAAGCGAGAGACGCACGGCGTTCGCGTGAGCGTGGCTCGCTGGGCAAGACCGGTCTTGCCGGGGGCGACACGCTGTGACCGTGACGGGCTGGATGATGGCCGCCGCGGTGCTGATCTGCCTGGCCGCGGTCGGGGTCACGCGGTCCAATCTCGCGCTGTACCGGCGCGCCGCGCGTGTTGACGCGGGCGAGGCGTTCGCGGGCCGTCTCTCCGTGTGTGTGCCCGCGCGCAACGAGGCGGGGAATATCGAGGCGTCAGTGCGATCCGCGCTGGCGAACGACTACCCCGATCTGGAAGTCCTCGTCTACGACGACCACAGCGACGACGGGACCGGCGAGATCGTCCGACGGATCGCGGAGCAGGACGAGCGTGTGCGGCTGGTTCCGACTGCGGCGCTGCCGGACGGCTGGAACGGCAAGCAGTTCGCGTGCGCCCAGATGGCCGACGCGGCGACGGGCGCGTGGCTCCTGTTCACGGATGCGGACGTTCGATTCGATCGGCGCTGTTTCTCCCGCGCGCTTGCCGAGGCGCGGCGGCTGGACTGCGCGCTGCTCTCGACGATCCCGCGTCAGGAAACGGGGACGCTGGGCGAGCACCTGATCGTGCCGCTGATCCATTTCATCCTTCTGTCGTACCTGCCGATGCGGCGGATGCGCCGCACGCTGGACCCCGCGGCCTCCGCCGGGGTGGGACAGTTCCTGCTTGCGCGGGCGGACGCGTACCGAGACTCCGGCGGGCACGGCGCGTTCCCTTCGACGATGCACGACGGCGTGAAGATGCCGCGCGCGTTCCGCCGCGCTGGGCATCGAACGGACCTGTTCGACGGGACAGACCTCGTGTCGTGCCGCATGTACGACTCGTGGGCTCGCGTCTGGCGGGGGTTCACGAAGAACGCGTACGAAGGGCTCGGCTCGTTGCCGCTGCTGTTGTTCGTCACGGCGCTGCACCTGATCGGCCATGTGCTGCCGATGGCGGTGGTGCTGTGGGCGGTCGTGGCGCCCGCGGGAAGCCGCCCGTCCCGGCTGACCGTCGGCCTGGCGGCTCTCGCGGCGCTCATCGCGATCTCGCACCGCGTCGCGCTCGCGCTGCGGTTCCGCCAATCGATGGTCGGGGCGTTCCTGCATCCCGTCGGCGTGCTGCTGATGATGGCGATCCAGTGGCAGTCGTTCTTCGAGCACGTGCTCGGGGTCCGGTCGTGGCGGGGGAGAACGGCGCCTTCCAAGTCGCCTTCGCCTCACGCGGCGGCCAATTGAGCGGCACGAATCCGCGGGGTATCGGGCTCCGAAAGCGACAGGGAGATATCC
>JBQLZI010000263.1:0-3470 GCA_052168195.1 Phycisphaerales bacterium | reverse complement strand
CGGCAACAACATCAGTCTCTTCATCCGCTTGCTCGACGAGGTCGGCGACACCACCATCCTCTCGAACCCCAAGGTGCTCGCCCTCAACCGACAGCCCGCCCGCGTCCTCGTCGGCGCCCGCATCGGCTACCTGAGCACCACCACGAACGACACGTCCTCGACGCAGACCGTTGAGTTCCTCGACACCGGCACCCAACTGGCGTTCCGCCCGTTCATCTCGAACGACGGGATGATCCGGATGGAACTCAAGCCCAGCGTGTCGGAGGCCGTCCTCCGCGACGTCATCGACTCGCAGGGCACGACCACGACCATCCCCGACGAACTCACCCAGGAAGTCACCACCAACGTCCTGGTGCGCGACGGGTCGACCATCGTGCTCGGCGGCCTTTTCAAAGAGACCATGCAGCTCACTCGTCGCCAGGTTCCCGTCCTCGGCGACATCCCGCTCATCGGCGTCCCGTTCCGCGGCCACGACGACAGCATCAACCGCACCGAGGTGATCTTCCTGATCACACCGACGATCGTCAGCGACGCCGTCCTCGCCAACGCCGGCGAGAAGGGCATGCAGGCGGCCGAAGACGCGATGATCGCCGCCCGCGAGGGTCTCCTGCCCTGGAGCCGCGAGCGTCAGACTGCGAAACTCAACGTCGAGGCCGCGGAGCTCGCACGCTCCGGCGACCGCGAGAAGGCGCTGTGGAAACTCCGTCGCTCGCTCGAACTCAACCCCAACCAGCCCGACGCGGTCCGCCTGCGCGAGCAACTGCTCGGCGGCGCCGAGGTCCAGTGGCCGTCGCGCAGTCTCCTCGAAGACATCCTCCACGAAGGGTTCGACGCGGAGGCCACGCCCCTGCCCGAGACCACGCAGCGCGAGAAGCCGACTCCGTCATCCGGCGACGCGACGTTCAGCAAGTCGCTCGACCTCCCTCAGTCCGGAAAGCCGCCATCCCCGACGGCGACGGCAAAGTCCGTCAATGCCTCTGAGCCCACGGCCACGGCGCAGCCCGCTCAACCCACACCCGAGACGGGCGCCAAGTCGCCGTGGCACTGGCCCGGACCGATCGCCGCGCCGACGAAGGAACTTGAGCCGCTCCCCTGACGCGTTCACGCAACGCCACGCCACACCCTCGCACAGCAGCGCAACACATGAAGACAAAGAACATCACAGCACGATCGCTCGCGCTCGCCGCGTTGGGTCTCACGGGCATCGCCGCGCTCTCCGGGTGCGCCGGTCGTCACGGCGCCTATACCTCCGCCGCGCTGAAGGACTCCGAGCAGCGACTCGGCGCCATCAAGGCCGGCGCGGAGTTCGAGACCGCGCGCCAGCAGTTCCTGTCGGGCGATCTCGACAAGTCGCTCAAGACCATCGACACCGCCATCTCGCTCGCGCCCGCCGTCGCCAAGAGCCACGTGCTCCGCGGCCGGGTCCTGCTGGAACTCGGCGAGTACGAGGACGCCATCGACGGCCTGACCGAGGCGATCGAACTCGATCCCTCAAGCGTCACCGCCCACTTCCACATGGGGGTTGCCTTCGAACGGATCAACCGCTGGGACGACGCGCTCGCGCAGTACCGAACCTGCGCGGAACTCGACCCCAACGAGGCCCGGTTCCTCGTCGCCCAGGCCGACATGCTCATCGAGATGAAGCAGCGGGCCGAGGCGCAGTCGATCCTCGAGGCGGCCATGGAGCGTTTCCCCAACAGCGGCGCGGTCCGCCGCTCGCTTGGATCGATCGCCCTGCTTGAAGGGATGCCCGAACTCGCCGCCCGCCTGCTCCGCGAGGCGCGGCTTCTCGAGCCCGACGACGTCGGGATCCTCGAGGACCTCGCCCGCGCCGAGATGAGCGCCGGCCGCTTCGCAGACGCCGAGGTCGCGCTGAGCGACCTGCTCGCGGAGTCGGGGATGGACGCCCGCCGCGACCTTATGCACATGCGGGTGCGCTGCCTGATCGAGATGGACCGCCTCGTCGACGCCCGGACCGCGCTGCTGTCGCTCACCAGCGACCGCGCTGGCCAGGCCGACCGCCAGGCGTGGCTCACCCTCGGACGCGTGGCTCTGCGGCTCAACGACATGCCCAGACTCCGCGTCTCCGCGGCCCGTCTGCTCGCGCTCGAGCCCACGAAGCCCGACGGCCGCCTCCTCATGGCCGTCTGGCAACGCCGTCGCGGCGATCTCGACGGCTCCCTGCGTTCGATCAACGCCGCGCTCGAACTCGCTCCGCGCGAGCACGAGGCGTGGGTGATGCGCAGCATCGTGCTCGGCGAGATGGGGCGCACCGCCGACGCCAACGCCGCCATCCGCACCGCGCAGGGGTTGCAGAGCGCCGCGACCGGCTCGCTCGCCGGCGTCGTCGACGATTCGCTTGACCGCTAACTGATCGCACCGGAGACCGAGACGTGAAGTCGATGCTGAAACAGCACGGGTGGTTGATCGGCGGGTGCGCCGGGGCCGCGTGCGCCGTCGGGTCGGGGATGGCGATCATGCTCACGGGCGGCTCGATCCCGCCCGTCGCCTGGGGGCTCGCGCTCGCCGGCGGCTTCGGGATCGGCGCGTTCACGCTGTCCAGCCGCTCCTCGTCGCGATCCAAAGATATCTCCCGCTTCGCCGAGCAACTGCTCGTCGGCGACGACGAGCGGATCGATCCCGAGCGGGCGCCGGAATGGCTCTCGCCGATCGCCACCGCCGTCAGCGACGCCCGGGCGAAAGCGATGGAGCGCATCTCGACGGCCGAAGGCCGCCTGCGCGAGATCGAGATCCGCCGGCGCATCACGGAATCCGAGCGCAAACAGGTCGAGGCGACGCTCCACAGTCTCCGCGACGCCGTGCTCGTGACCGACACGTTCGACGAGATCAAGATGGCCAACGAAGCCGCGGCGAACCTGCTCGGGTTCGACCTCATGGCCGCGGTGCACCAGCCCATCGGCGAGATCATCAAGGACCGCTCGCTGGTCGAGGTGATCGAGGAGGCCCGCGCCGCCGCCGAAAACAACGAACGCCGCCACGTCGAGTACACCATGTCGACGACGGGGCCGGACGGCCAGCCCGAGCAGCGTGCCTTCGACATCACGCTGACCCCGATGCCCGCGATCGGCGGCGAGGGGGGCACATCGGGCGTCGTGACGATCCTCCGCGACGTCACGCGGGAAAAAGAGATCGCGCAGATGAAGTCCGACTTTGTCTCGCAAGTCAGCCACGAACTCCGCACCCCGCTCAGCAGCATCAACGCGTACGTCGAGATGCTCCTCGACGGCGAGGCGACCGACGAAGGGAGCCGCCAGGAGTTCTACGAGATCATCAAGAATGAGGCCGACCGCCTGGCGCGCCTCATCGACAACATGCTCAACATCAGCCGCATCGAGGCGGGCATCGTCGAGATGGACGACACCGAGGTCGACTTCGTCAAGGTCGCCCGCGAGGTCGTCGAGATCATGCAGCCCCAGGCGAAGCTCAAGAACATCACCCTGCTGCTCAAG
>JBQLZI010000262.1:0-3471 GCA_052168195.1 Phycisphaerales bacterium | reverse complement strand
CGTGAATGACCCCACGGTCGCCGCGCTCCTCGTCGTCCGCAACGCCTTCACAGGCGACGAACGCTGGGACGAGTCGCTCCAGCCCGGCGGGCGCGCCGCCATCGCCTTCGCGCTCGCCGACGCGGCGCGCAGCAAGCCCGACGACTCAGCCCTCCGCGCCCGCGCCGAGGCCGCCGTCCGCTCGCTCTACCGCGAAGCCACGCCCGGCACGCTCGTCGCCTACATGCCCTGGCTCTACCACGCCCAACTCGCCCTCGTCGGCAACGACCCCGACGCCGACATCCCCACCCTCCCCGCGCTCCTCGAACTCCGCGACCTCGTCTGGCGCCACCAACTCACCCTCGCCGACGCCGGCGCCGACAACCCCGACCTTGTCGGCGGCATCGTCTTCACCGCGGCGCGCACACCCCTCCCCACCGCGCAACTCACCCGGCCCCTCGCCGCCCTCGCCGACATGACCTTCGACCCGCGCTTCACCCCGCCAGAACAGTTCCCCGCCGAACTCGCGCGGCTCACCTCCTCCTTGCGCTTCCTGCGCCAACTCGCCGTCGACGAGCCCCTCCTCCACATGATGCAGGACCAGCAGGTCTCCCGTTGGGGCGTTCGCGCCGCGCCGTGGAACCAGACGCTCTCCCTCGACGCCTCCGCGATGGCCCTGCTCACCATCGTCGAAACACTCGAAGGCGCCGCCGCACGCCGGTGACCCGTTCTCCGACCCTGCCGCCGGGAGAAGGCGCCCGCGCAGCGGCCGGGTGAGGGCCGCACCTCTCGCGACGCCGCTTTGACTTTCCCCTCCCTACGCTTCCTCGATGACCCCTCCCGCCGCGACAACCCCCAACACGCAGGGCGACGTCCGCACCGTCTCCTTCGTCTCCCTGGGCTGCCCCAAGAACCTCGTCGACTCCGAGAAGATGCTCGGGCTCCTCGCCGAAGACGGCCTGATCCCCATCTCCTACGACGCGGAAGGCGACGGCGAGATCGCCGACGCGATCGTCGTGAACACCTGCGGCTTCCTCGAGGCCTCCAAAGAGGAATCCCTCTCCGTCATCCACGAGGCCCTCGAGAAGAAGAAGGCCGGTGAGGTCAAGCGCGTCATCGTCGCCGGATGCCTCGTCCAGCGCCACCGCGCCAAGATCCTCGACTGGGCGCCCGGCGTCGACGCCATGATCGGCGTCTTCGACCGAGACAAGATCGTCGAGGCCGTCCGCGGCGCCAGGTCCCAGCGCGACACCCTCGATTCCGCGCCCAAACCCACGTACTGGATCGAAGCCAACGCCCTCACCGCCGCGAAAGCCCGAGGCGTCAACACCACCGGCCTCACCGTGCAGGGCAAGGACGGCAAGGGCATCGGCTACTTCGAGTCAGACTCCGCGCGCCTCCGCCTCACCCCGCGCCACTACGCCTACCTGCGCATGTCCGAGGGCTGCAACCAGCGCTGCGCCTTCTGCACCATCCCGTCCATCCGCGGCAAACTCCGCTCCAAGCCCGTCGACCGCATCCTCGACGAGGTCAACGAACTCCTCGCCGACGGCGCCTTCGAGATCTCCCTCATCGGACAGGACACCACGTCCTACGGCGACGACATCGGAGTCGGCTTCAACCCCGCCAACGCGAAGCACCCCAAAGACTTCGTCGGCATGGGCGGCCTTCCCATGCTCCTCGCGAAGATCGATGACGCGATCACCAGGCAGGTCGGCAAGGGCGGCGCATGGGTGCGCCTCATGTACGCCTACCCCACCACCTTCTCCGACGAGATGATCGACGCCATCGCCTCGCTCCCCAGCGTGCTCAAGTACATCGACATTCCCCTCCAGCACGCCAGCGACAACATGCTCACCGCGATGCGCCGCAACGTCACGGCGAAGCACCAGCGCGAACTCATCGAGAAACTCCGCGACCGCGTCCCCGGCATGGCCGTGCGCACGACGTTCATCACCGGGTTCCCGGGCGAGACCGAGGAAGACCACCGCCAACTCCTCGAATTCATCGACGACATGCGCTTCGACATGCTCGGCGTCTTCGAGTACTCCCACGAGGACGGCACCGTCGCCGGCACGATGGAAGAAGACCCGAACCTCGCCGTCCCGCCCGAGGTCAAAGCCCGGCGCAAGGACGAGATCATGTCGCTCCAGCGCGACATCGCCTTCGAGCAGGCCGAGTACCTCGCCGAACAGTTCGACCCCGCCGACCCCGAGAACACCGGCGTGCGCCTCGACGTCCTCATCGACGAGCCGGCGCCCGACGTCGAGATCGCCGGCGGCGTCGGCAAGGCCCACGTCTATCGCGCCCGCGCCTACTTCCAGGCGCCCATGATCGACTCGGTCACCTTTGTCGCGTCCAGCCAGCCGCTCAGCCCGGGCGAACTCGTCCGCTGCGCCGTCGTCGGCGCCGACGGTTACGACCTCATCGCCCGCCCCGAGCGCGACCTCGAGAAACGCGTGCCCCTCACCGTCGTGCGGTGATTTTCTCTTTCTCTGCCCGCAAACGAACACGGGTCGAGCGTAACGCCCGACCCGCAGTGCGCGTCCGCGTGCGCGCCGAGGAACCCCCGATCGGTTCGCTCAGCGCACGAAGTCGTACCCGCCGATCTGCCGGTGGATGTAGTCCGGCGCCGAGATCAGCAACGAGCCGCGGTAGTACCGCAGGTTCGCGCCGGTCCCGCCGTTGACCTGCCACTGCTCGGGCTCGACCGTCGACGTGATGATGTCGACGATCTCCTGCACGCGTTCCTCTTCGCTTGGCTCGGTCTCCTCGGCGTCCTCCACGCGGAACACGCCGCGGCCGCCACCGCCGCCGCCCTGCCCCTGCTGCAGCACCGCGTCGAGGTCGAGTTCCGGCACGTCGGTGAAGTTCGGGATCACGAACAGCAGCGCGTTGATGTCGTAGATCTTCACGGACTTCCGCTGGTTCAGCCGCTCCTTCGGGCCGACCTCAAGAATCCCGTCCACGGTCAACTGCCACGTCGCCTCGCTGAACTCATCGCCCGCCTTGTCCAGCGCCGCCTCCAGCAGCGACTGGATCGTCGCGTTCCGCGCGTTCAGCGAGATCGTCTCGTCCTTGTCAAGCCCCAGCGGGTTGTCGTCGTCGAGCCACAGCACGTCCAGCGGAAGGTTGCCCGCCTGCTCGATGAACATGATCACGTCCTCGAGCCGCGCGTCGGTCAGTTCCACCGTCACGCGCTTCTGCATCTCGCGCAGCGTCTTCACCCTCGGATCGGGATCAACCCGCGCCGGCCGCCGCGACTGCGACTGCGCGCCGTCCTGCGCGGCCGCCTGCGCCGCGCCGCACGCGAACACCAGCGCCGCGCCAACCATCCCGATCATCACGCCTCGTTGCACGCCCGGCATACACACCTCCGAGGTATTCGACGCGCGCGGCGACACGCCACGCTCTCCTGCTTCAGGATACGGCCTCGGGCCCTCAGGGGTTGCCCTGATCGCCCGGACGCGCGTAGATCCCCCTGCTGCGGAT
>JBQLZI010000261.1:0-3483 GCA_052168195.1 Phycisphaerales bacterium | reverse complement strand
CATCCGATGCCACCCCCGCGATCCTCGATCGGCTCGCGCGCGAGGACCCGCGCGTCGCCGTTGTGCGCGTCGACGATCTCCCCGCCGGATGGCTGGGCAAATCCCACGCGCTGGCGAAGGGGACGGAACGCGCGACGGGCGACTGGCTGCTCTTCATCGACGCCGACACGTGGCTCGCGCCCGACGCCGCGCGCACGGGCGTCGACCTTGCGCGCCGCCACGACGCCGGACACGTCTGCCTCGCGCCCGCGATGGCCTCGAGCACGCTGCCCGGGCGCGCCACGCTGCTCGCGGCGATGCTGCTCTACGCGGGCCGTGCGCTCACCGTTCACGCCCAGCGGCTGGGCGGGTACATGGGTGTCGGCGCGTACAACCTCGTCCGCACCGACGCGTACCGCGCCGCGGGCGGCCACGACGCGCTGAAACTCGACATCCTCGACGACGTGAAACTCGCCCTGCTCGCGAATCGCGCCGGAGCCCGCACGCGAACCGCCTTCGCGCCCGACTTGGTCGAGGTCGAATGGGCGGGCTCGGCCCGCGGCTTCGTCGCCCTGCTGCGCAAGAACGCCTTCGCGTCGCAGGACTACTCAACGCTGCGCACCGCGATGATCGCGGGCGTCGCGGTCGCGATGCTGCTCGCGCCCCTCGCCGCGTGCGTCGTGTTCGTCTCGGCCGAATCCGCGCTCCTCCGCGCCGCCTGCGCGTTCTGCGTGTTCGCGTACCTCGCGCCGATCGCGCCCGCCGCGTGGATCGCCCGGCGTTTCCGCTGGGGCGCGCCTGCCGTTGCGTTCTCGCCGCTCGGGCACTGGGTGGTGGTCGCCGCGGGACTCAACTCCGCCGTGCGCACGCTCGCGGCCGGCGGGGTGCGCTGGCGCGACACCTTCTACCCGCTCCGGGAACTCCGCAGGGCTCTCGTGCGCTGATCGGCGCGGACCGGCGCCCTTGACCGATGCAATACGCTGGACGGGCCCGCGTTCCTCGAAAGAGAGCCATGCCCGCCGCCGCCATAGCCAGCATGTCGCCCATCGCCCCCGAGGACTTCGGCCCCCGTGAGGCCGCCGCGCTCCTCCGCCGCGCGGGGTTCGGCGCGGCCCCCCAACAGGCCGAGGCCCTCTCGCGGTTCGGCCCCGAGCGCGCCGTCGATCTGCTCGTCAACTTCGAACAGATCCCCGACCCCGATCCCGCCCGCGACGACCATTTCGACGGCGGCGTGGTCCGCGAACTCACCGAAGCCCAGCGCCGCGACCTCCTCCAGGCCCGGATCCGGCGCGACGAGGACGCCATCGCGCGCTACCGCATGCAACGCGAGGCCATGCAGCGCGCCGACCGCGCCCAGGCCGCCGAGATCCAGCGCTGGTGGATCGACCGCATGATCGAGTCGCCGCGCCCGCTCGAAGAGAAACTCACGCTGTTCTGGCACGGCCACTTCGCGACCAGCCAGCGCAAGGTCCAGAACTCCTACCACCTCTTCCTCCAGAACCGCACCCTGCGCGCGCACGCCGCCGGCTCGTTCGCCGACCTGCTCCGCGCCATGATCCGCGACCCCGCGATGCTCGCCTGGCTGGACAACCACACGAGCCGTGCGCAGTCGCCCAACGAGAACCTCGCCCGCGAGATCATGGAACTCTTCGCGCTCGGCCCCGGCGCGTACTCCGAACGCGACATCAAGGAGGGCGCACGCGCCCTCACCGGGTACACCTTCGAGGGCAACGGCTTCGTCTTCCGCGCCGACTGGCACGACGACAACCTCAAGACCATCCTCGGCGCCCGCGGCCGCTTCGACGGCGACGACTTCGTCGATCTCATCCTCCGACAGCCCGCGTGCGCAATGTTTCTCGCGGGCAAACTCCACCGCTTCTTCGTCAACGCCGACGCGCCGGAAGACCCGCGCGACGCCTCCCCAGACGCGCGCGCCGCGATCGACCAACTCGCGAGCGACCTGCGCCGGAACGACTACGCCCTTAAGCCCGCGCTCACGCGCCTTTTCCTCTCGCGGCACTTCTACGACTCGTGCGCGCGCTCGACGCACATCAAGTCACCCGCCGACCTGCTCGTCGGCGCGATCCGCACCCTGCGCACGCCCACGAGAAACACCGCGGCCCTCAACCGCGCCCTCGACCTCATGGGCCAGCACCTGCTCTTCCCCCCCACCGTCGCCGGCTGGGCCGGCGGCCGCGCGTGGATCAACACCGCGACGCTCCTCTCCCGTCAGAACACCCTTGTCTACCTCCTCACGGGCGTCACGCCGCAATCCGCCCGCGACGGCCTCCCGCCGCCCAACGACCGCCGCGATTACGACGCCCTCGGCGCGCAGCCCTTCCTGCGCGATGCCGCGACCCCCGAAGCCCTCGCCTCGTCGACCTGCGCGAACCTCCTTGCGATCGAATCGCCCGCAGCCGTCGATGCGCTCACCGCGTGGTGCGCATCGCGCTTCGAGTGCGCACCGAACGCGCCGCTGCCCCGCGCCGTCACCCAGGACGACGCCGTCGACCTGCTCGTCGCGCTCGCCGCGCTCCCGGAGTACCAGTTGTGCTGAACCACACGGACCCGTTCACCAGGCGCGCGTTCCTCGCGCGAGGTTCCAAGGGCCTCCTCCTCGCCTCCGCCGCGAGCAGTCTCCCGGGATTCCTCGAATCCTCCGCGCATGCCATGGCCCAGGCCTCCGGCGCGATCGGCTCCCGCGCCGGCCTCCCCGACGAACGCATCCTCGTCGTCGTGCAACTCTCCGGCGGCAACGACGGCCTCAACACCGTCGTCCCCTACTCCAACCCCGCGTACCACAACGCGCGCCCGCGCATCCGCGTCGGCGAGCGCGATGCGCTCACCCTCAACGACGAAGTCGGCCTCCACCCGAGACTCGCCGGGCTGAAACAACTGCACGATGACGGCCTGCTCTCCGTCGTGCAGGGCGTCGGCTACCCCAACCCCAACCGCTCGCACTTCGTCTCCATGGACATCTGGCACACCGCCGACCCCACCGCCACAGGCACGGGTTGGCTCGGCCGCTACATGGACAGCGAGTGCTCCGGCGCACGCCCCCGCGCCGACGCCGCTCCACCCGCGCCCGCCATCGCCCTCTCCAGCGACGCGCCCCTCGCGCTCCGCGGCAAGCAGACCCAGCCCGTCTCCTTCGAGTCCCCCGAACTCTTCCGCTGGACAGGCGACGCCCTCAACGTCACACCCCCCCTCCCACACGGTGGGAGGGGTGAGGGGAAAGGTCTTCCATCAACCAACCCCACCCTCGATTTCCTCACGCGCACCGCCCTCGACGCGCAGGTCTCCTCCGACGCCGTCCGCAAAGCCGCGAGCGCGCGCCCGATGACGAACTGGCCACGCTCCGACCTCGCCGGCCAACTCCAACTCGTCAGCGCCATGATCGCCGCCGACATGCCTACGCGCGTCTACTACACCTCCATGGGCGGCTTCGACACCCACGCCCAGCAGGGCGGCGCCAACGGCCGCCACGCCTTCCTCCTCCAGCAG
>JBQLZI010000260.1:0-3514 GCA_052168195.1 Phycisphaerales bacterium | reverse complement strand
CCGGCCGCCGTCGCCTCCTCGCCGACGCGCAGCGCATCGGCAGCCCCGAGTTCTGGCCGCCCTGGATCTTCTACATCCCCCTCGTCCCGTGGCTCGCGTACCTCGCGGTGCGCCACCGGGGCCCGATGTCCTTCACCTGCGCCAACCCAGGGATCGCGCACGGCGGCGGCGTCGTCGGTGAATCGAAGATCGAGATCCTCCGCAAACTCGAGGCCGCCCGCGAGCACATCGTCACGACCGAGTTCATCCACGCCGACATCCCCCCCTTCCAGCGCGCCGACACGGTCGACCGCCTCGCCCGCGAGAACGAGGCCCTCGGCGGGTACCCGCTCGTGCTCAAGCCCAACGAGGCGCAGCGCGGCCACGGGTTCAAGGTCGTGCGCAACCGGGAGGAGGCCTTCCGCTACTTCGAATCCATGACGCGCGACGCCCTGCTCCAGCAATATCACCCCGGCCCCCACGAGGTCGGTGTGCTCTGGGTCCGCGAGCCCGACGAGGAGCGCGGCCGCGTGTTCTCCGTCACGCGCAAGGTCTTCCCCGTCATCACCGGCGACGGCAAGAGCACCCTCGAACGCCTCATCTGGGCGCACCCCCGGTTCCGCATGCAGGCCGACCGCTTCCTGAAGCGCTACGACGCCGAGCGCGACCGCGTGCTCGCCGACGGCGAGACCATGCGCCTCGCCATCGCGGGCAACCACTGCCAAGGCACGATGTTCCTCGACGGCGCCGACCTCGTCACGCCCGAGTTCGAGCAGGCCGTCGACCGGGTCGCCATGTCGTTCGAGGAGGCGGGCCTCGACTTCGGACGCTTCGACCTCCGGTATTCCTCCGACGAGGAACTCAAGGCCGGGCGGGGCTTCAAGATCATCGAACTCAACGGCACGATGAGCGAGTCGACCAACCTTTACGACCCGAACAAACCCGTGTGGTGGGCGTACGGCGTGCTCCTGAGCCAGTGGGCGACGCTCTACCGCATCGGCGGGTGGCGCAAGGCGTCCGGCGTCAAGCCCATGTCGCTCGGGGAACTTCTCACCGCCACGCGCGACCATTACCGGGGAAGGCCCGGCTCGGCCGTGGCGGACTGACCGCCCGCCCGCTATACCTGTGAAGCGGAACGCCCCGCGCCTCACCCCCTTAGGGAGCCACCGACCGATGGCCGTGGAGATGGAACTCTCCCGCATTCTGATCCGCGAACTCAACGACTATCAGATCATCGAGTTACGCGAAGTCGACGGCGAGCGCACGTTCCCCATCGTGATCGGCCTCCCCGAGGCCCAGGCCATCGACCGCCGCCTCAAGGGCATCGAGATCAAACGCCCCCAGACCCACGACCTCCTCGCGAACGTCATCGAGGAACTCGGCGGTGAACTCGACTCCATCACCATCAACGACCTCTCCGAGCACACCTTCTTCGCGCGCCTGCTCATCAAGCAGAACGGGCGCTCGATTAGCGTTGATTCGCGCCCCAGCGACGCGATCGCCCTCGGCATCGCCGCCGACGTGCCCATCTACGTCGCCGAGCACGTGCTCGACTCGGCCGTGAGCGACTCCTGAGCGCCCCGAGCCACGCCGTGCGCCACCCCACCGAATCCACGCCCGGCGTCTTCGCCGGCTACCTCACCGACGACCTCCCGGCGATCGGCGGCGTGATCCGCGCCCACCTCACCGACTTTCTCGTTGACGAGCAGCCGCTCTACCACCCCTCGGGAGAGGGCGAGCACATCTACCTCTACATCGAGAAGCGCGGGCGAACCACGGCCCAGGCCGCCGAAATCATCGCGAAGCACTTCGGCGTCGAGCGCTCGGCGATCGGCTACGCTGGGATGAAGGACGCCCACGCCGCGACGCGTCAGGTCTTCAGCGTGCACACGCCGGGCAGGTCCTTCGACGACTTCCCCGACCTCGAGCACGCGGACCTCTCCGTGCTCTGGGCCGACATGCACACCAACAAACTCCGGCTCGGGCACCTCAAGGGCAACCGCTTCTCCATCCGCATCCGCGGCGTGCGCGCGGTCGATTCACGCGCCGCGTGGGCCGCCCTCGAACGGATGGAACGCCAAGGCGTGCCGAATTTCTTCGGCGACCAGCGCTTCGGCGGGCGCGCGGCGAACCACGTCATCGGACGCTGCGAGATCCTCCGCGACGCGCAGGCGTACCTCGATGTTCTCCTCGGCCCCGACGACAACGAGCCCGACGCGCGCACCGCGGCCGCCCGCGCCGCCTACGCACGGGGCGACTTCGACGCCGCGCTCCAGGCCATGCCCCGCGACTTCGCGCCCGAGTCCGCCGCGCTCCGCGCGCTCGCCCGCGGCGACACGCCCGCCCGCGCCGTTCGCGCCATCGGGACGAAAGACCGCGCGTTCTACGCAACCGCGTTCCAGTCCTTTATCTTCAACCGCGTGCTCTCGAGGCGGCTCGACTCCGGCACGCTCGGCGACATCCTCCCGGGCGACCTCGCCTGGAAGCACGACAACGGCGCCGTCTTCGCGGTCGACGAGCAGACCGCGAGCGACTCCTCCACATCGGGGCGCGCCGCGGCGCTCGAGATCAGCCCTTCCGGGCCGCTCTGGGGCGCCAAGATGACCCGAGCGTCGGGCGAGACGGACCGTGCCGAGGTCGCCGCGCTCGAAGACGCGGGAGTGACGCTGGGCCATCTCGAATCGTGGTCATCGTCAACCAGGCACGCGCTGCCCGGCGCACGCCGCCCGCTGCGCGTTCTCCTCCTCGACCCGGACTGCGAGGGCGGCGTCGACGAGCACGGCGAGTACGTCCGCGTCGCGTTCGAACTGCCCGCGGGCTCGTTCGCGACCGCTGTCCTCCGGGAAATCATGAAGCCCGAGCGCGCCGCGGCCGTCACTCGATCGTGACGCTCTTGTTCAGCCGCCCGGCGCCGTCGACCTCGATCAGCCCCACCCGCACCCGCTCGCCGCGCAGACGCTCGGCGCCGTCGCGGTACGTGAAGCGGAGCACCGTGGACTGACCCGGCCCCAGTTGGCTCACCGGCGCCTGCTCGCGCGCGTACCCGGGCGCGACCGCGAACGCCCGCAGCGTCGTCGGCCGGTCTCCCTGGTTGATGATCGACACCGTCACCACCAGGTCGGCCAGCGCGCCCGTCTCGTTGCGCACGAACGTGTACGTGGGCGTCATCTGGAGCGTCGACAGACCGATCTCCAGCGGCGCCTCGATCCGCAGCACCGGGTATTCGCGGATCGCGTTGAGTTCGACCTCCGCCACCACGGTGCGCACGCCCGCCTCTTCCGCGAGCCCGAACGACACCTCGACGGGCAGGCGCTGCTCGCCCCCGGGCGGGATGCTGAACGAGAACAGCCGCGGCTCGATTTTCCACCGGTCGTTCCCCGGCTCCGCGATGCGCAGCCGCCCGCTCACGCCCGCCGGGTACGGGTTGCGCAGCACGACGTCGAGTTGGTGCACCGTCGCTTCCGCGGGCACGAAGCCCGGCTCGACGGCGAAGCCCGCGCGGAACAGCGCGAGATCGACGTCCACGCCTTCGATG
>JBQLZI010000259.1:0-3567 GCA_052168195.1 Phycisphaerales bacterium | reverse complement strand
CGCGCGATCGGATCGCGCATCCGCGCCACCGCCGAAGCGGGCGGCCTGCCGCTTCCCCGCGCCGCGCCCTCACGCTCGAGGTCGGCCGCCTTCGGCACGCCGCGCACCGGCGTCAGCAGCATCCCCTTCAGCGTCGTCTGCTCCGCGCCCGGAAGCGTGTCCAGCCCGAACGCGATCGACCGCGGCCGGCGCACCACCCGGTACGTCCCGAACAGCATGTCCCACCAGGGAAAGATCGCCGAGTAGTTGCTGTCCGTCTCCGGAAGCGTCCGCGAGTGGTGCACCCAGTGCATCCAAGGCGTCACCAGCACCGCGCGCATCCACCGGTCCAGCCGCGCTGGCATCCGCACGTTGCTGTGGTGGAACAGCGCCACGGGCACCAGAATCAGTTTGTACAGCAGCAACTGCGGCACGGTCACGCCCAGCAGGGGGAGGATCGCCACCATCGCCGCGCACTCGAAGATCACCTCGCCGCTGTGGAAGCGCAACGCCGTGCTCGCGTCCACGTGCGGGTCGCTGTGATGCACCGCGTGGAACCGCCACAGCACCGGGATCTTGTGGGCCGCAACGTGCCACCCGTACGCAAACAGGTCGATCGCCAGGAACGAGAACACCCACACCAGCCACACGGGCACGCCCGTTCGCTCCAGCCAGTGCAGCACGCCGAACCCGTTCACGCGGGCCAGTTCCGTGGTCAGCAGGATCGCGCCGGAGAACAGCCCGCCCACCACCACGCCGTTGAGCAGCCCCAGCAGCAGGTTGGGCAGCGCGTCCCGAAGCCGCCGGGCCCGGTGCTCGAAGATCGGCGCCATGCCCTCGATCGCGTACAGCAGCGCCAGGGCCGCGGCCGCCGCGATCGGTCCCGCCCCCGCGAGCAACCTCTCTCCGTCCATCGAACCGTCTCCCACGAGATCCAGGCCGGGCCGAGAAACCCGCGCCGCGTTGCGTCAGGGAGGCCTGTTCGACCGTCCCTCGCGACGGATGCACGCTAGCATCGCGCCGCACCCAGTGCGCTGAATCCCTCTCCCACTCGTGGGAGGGGGAGGGGAGGGTCTTCCTCTCCTCTCACACTCTTTGCTCCAGCCATGAACTCGCCCCGCGCCCCCGCGTGAACCCTTCTTCACGAACCGCCCCATGACCGACCAGCCCACCGCCGCAGCCCCCGCGCAGACCCCCGGCAAGAAGTCGATGGACGACATCGTCGCCCTCTGCAAACGCCGCGGCTTCATCTTCCAGGCCTCCGAGATCTACGGCGGCGTCAACGGCTTCTGGGATTACGGCCCCCTCGGCGCCCAACTCAAGAAGAACCTCAAAGACGCCTGGTGGCACGACGTCGTCCTCACGCCCCCGGAAGGGCCCGACGGCAAACCCATCAGCATGGTCGGCCTCGACTCCTGCATCATCCAGAACCCCAGGGTCTGGGAAGCCAGCGGCCACATCGGCGGCTTCAACGACCCCATGGTCGACTGCAAGGAGACCAAACGCCGCTACCGCGCCGACCACGTGATGGTCTACCGCGCCGCCAACAACGCGAACGCGCACATGATGTTCGCATTCATCGAGGGCGACGCCGAGACCAACAAGTCCGCGGAGAAAGGCGCAAGCAAGTACGCCGAGAAGCACGCCGACGCCGGCGACTTCGTGATCGCCTCGCTCATGAGCGTCGACAAGGCCGCGCTCCCGATGGTGCTCGGCCCCCACGCGAAAGAACGCGGCACGCTCACCGAGCCCCGCGCCTTCAACCTGATGTTCCAGACCTACATCGGCGCCACCGCGAGCGAAGACGACAAGGCCTACCTCCGCCCCGAGACCGCGCAGGGCATCTTCATCAACTACAAGAACGTCCTCGACACCACGCGCGTGAAAGTCCCCTTCGGCATCGCGCAGATCGGCAAGGCCTTCCGCAACGAGGTCACGCCCCGCAACTTCACCTTCCGCTCGCGCGAGTTCGAGCAGATGGAGATCGAGTTCTTCTGCGCGCCCGAAGACACCGGTCGCTGGTACCAGTTCTGGCGCGAGTGGCGCTTCAACTGGTGGCGCGCCTTGGGCATCTCGTCAGACAACCTCCAGATGCGCGAGCACGACAAGGACGAACTCGCCCACTACGCCAAGACCGGCGCCGGCACCGCCGACATCGAGTACCGCTTCCCCTTCACCTACCCCGGCTTCGGCGAACTCGAAGGCGTCGCCGACCGTTCCAACTTCGACCTCACCCAGCACGGGCAGCACAGCGGCGCGAAACTCGAGTACTTCGACCAGGAGAAGAACCAGCGCTACATGCCCCACGTCGTCGAGCCCTCCGCCGGCGCCGACCGCGGCACGCTCGCGCTGATCTGCGAGGCCTACACGCCCGACCCCGCGCGCCCCTCCGGCGTCGTCATGAAGTTCAACCCGCGCGTTGCGCCGATCAAGGCCGCGGTCTTCCCCCTCGTCAACAAGGACGGCATGCCCGAGGTCGGCGAGAAACTCCACGCCGAACTCCGCCGCAGGTTCGGCAGCGTCGACTTCGACCCCAAGCAGTCCATCGGCAAGCGCTACGCCCGCATGGACGAGGCCGGCTGCCCCTTCTGCTTTACGATCGACGGCGACACGCTCAGCGATCAGACCGTCACCGTGCGCGACCGCGACACCCTCGAGCAGTCGCGCATCAACCTCGATCAGGTCCCCTCGTTCCTCAGCGAGCGCCTCGGGCTCGACCGCTGATCCCCGCGCAGCGCGGTATGCTGCGCCGATGCAGCACCATCTGACCCGCCGCGCGTTCCTCGCCAGCACCACCGCGGTCGCCGCGTCGTCCGGCGCGCTCGCGCAACTCGGCGCGGGCCAGGCCGACCGCCGCGAGCAGGAAGGCGCCGACGACCTGCGCAAGAAGAGCCGCGCGCCCATCGCCATCGCCTCCGCCAACGGCCTCGCCGCGACCACCCGCGCCTACGACATGCTCGGGCGCAACGCCGACCCGCTCGACGCCGCCGTCGCCGGCGTGAAGATCGTCGAGGACGACCCCGACGACATGACCGTCGGCCTCGGGGGCCTTCCCAACGAAGAGGGCATCGTCGAACTCGACGCCTCCGTGATGCACGGGCCGACGCACCGCGCCGGCGCCGTCGCGAGTCTGCGCAACATCAGGAACCCCGCCGCCGTGGCGCGCGAGGTCGCGCGCCGCACCGACCACGTGCTGCTGGTGGGGGAGGGCGCGCTGAAGTTCGCGCGCCGCATGGGCTTCCAGGAGGAGAACCTCCTCACCGACAAAGCCCGCGAGGCCTGGCTGCGCTGGCGCTCGACGCTCAACCGCGACGACGACTGGCTCGAGGCTGACGAGTTCGATCTTCCGGAAGGGGCAGAGGGCAACGGGCAGCGGGCAGCAGGCGGCCCGCACGTCGAATGGCGCAACGGCATCCCGTTCACCACCGGCACCATCCACCTCAGCGCGCTCGACGCGAACAGCAACCTCGCCGGCTGCACAACGACCTCGGGCCTTTCGTGGAAACTCCCCGGGCGCGGCGGCGATTCGCCCATCATCGGCGGCGGGCTGTACACCGACAGCGACGCCGGCTCCCCCGGCGCCCCCGG
>JBQLZI010000258.1:0-3604 GCA_052168195.1 Phycisphaerales bacterium | reverse complement strand
AGTTCGTCGACTCCCTGGTCGCCGACTTCGCGCCCGTCGCGATCGTCGAGGGCCCGGACTTCCACTTCGGCAAGGCCCGCCGCGGCACCATCGACACCCTGCGCACGCTCGGCGCCGCCCGCGGCTTCGGCGTCGAAACCGTCCACCCCGAGAAGATCCGCCTCGCCGACTCGCGCGAGGTCCCCGCGAGCAGCACGCTCGCGCGCTGGCTCGTCGCGCACGGCCGCACCGCCGACGCCGCCGCCGTCCTCACCAGGCCCTACGAGATCACCGGAGAGGTTGTCCGCGGCGCGCGCCGGGGGCGCGAACTCGGCGTGCCAACCGCGAACATCGCGACGCCCTGCCTGCCCCCCGGTGAAGGCGTCTACGCCGGACGCGCGGCCCTGCCGGGCGGCGAAACCTACCCCGCCGCCATCAGCGTGGGCACCAACCCCACCTTCGGCGAGCACGCGCTCTCCGTCGAAGCCCACATCCTCGACTGGACCGGCTTCGCCGACGAATCCCGCGAGTACGGGTGGCCCATCCGCCTCGCCTTCGACGCCTGGCTCCGCGACCAACTCCGCTTCGAGTCCGTCGAGGCCCTCAAAGACCAGATGTGGCGCGACATCGACCGCGCCCGCGCCATCGCCTCACCACGCCTTGCCTCCGGAGCGCGCGCATGAGCACGGACGCCTACGCCACGAACACCACCCCCCACCAGATCGTCGAGCGGCTCCGGCACGCCAAGTCGATCGCGGTCATCACCCACCGCAAGGCCGACGGCGACGCGCTCGGCTCCACCCTCGCCCTCGTGCGCACGCTCCGCCACCTCGACCACAACGCGTTCGCCGTGTTCCCCGGGCCGTGGATCGACGTCTTCGACCCGCTCATCCACGACACGCCGAGCGCGCACATCGGCGAGAACGACGACCCGTCCGACCTGCCCGTCGCCGAGCCCGACGCGATCGTGCTCGTCGACACCGGCTCGCGCCAGCAACTCGGCGCGATGGTGAACTGGGTCGAGCAGCGCGCAGACCGCGCCATCATCGTCGACCACCACGCCTCGGGCGACGCGGAACTCGCCGAGCACCGCTGGGTCGAGGTCGGCGCCTCCGCCGCGTGCGAGATGGTCGCGAAACTCTGCGCCGAACTCAACCGCGTCGACACCCCGGCGCGCCTCCCGCTCGACGTCGCCGAGCCGCTCTACCTGGGCATCGCCACCGACACCGGCTGGTTCCGCTACAGCAACACGCGCAGCAGCGTGATGCGCCTCGCCGCCGACCTCCTCGACGCGGGCGTCGACCACAACCGCCTGCTGCGCCTCAGCGAGCAGTCCGACCCGCCCGAGCGCGTCTTCCTCCTCGCGAAGGCGCTCTCGTCGCTCCGCCTCGACCACGACGACCAGATCGCCACCCTCGTCATCCGCCGCAAGGACCTCGAGGAACTCGGGCTCCAGAACTCCGACTCCGGCACGATCAACGACCGCATCCTCTCGATCGCCACCGTCCGCGCCACCGCGATCATCACCGAAGTCGACGCGAACGCCTCCAAGGCGTCGCTCCGCAGCAAGCCCCCGCTCAACGACCACGAGCCCGACGCCGACGTCAACGTCGCGGCCCAGCAGTTCGGCGGCGGCGGCCACAAGCGCGCCGCGGGCGCCCGCCTCCCGCTCCCCGTCGATCAGGCCCGCGACGCCATCGTCAAGGCCATCGCGCAGCAACTGCAGTGAAGAAGAAGCCCCTCACGCCCGCGCAGATCCGCAGCAAGCCCGGCGCGCGCGCCGGCGCCGGGGGAGATCGCGCGCCCGCGAAATCCCGCTACAAAAAACCGGACCTCCCGGTCTTCGCGACCACGCTCTGGGAATATCCCTCCCAGCACCACGACGCCGACGACGCGCCGGGCAAGAAGTACACCGGCGCCACGCCATCCTGGGTCATCTGGCAACTCCTGCAGCGCTACACCCGCGAGGGCGACCTCGTCGTCGACCCGTTCGCCGGCAGCGGCACCACCGTCGACGTCGCCCTCGCCGAATCCCGCCGCGCGCTCGGCTACGACCTCAACCCCGACTCCCAGCGCCCCGGCCTGATCTTCCGCGCCGACGCGCGCGACCTCCCCCTCGAAGACGCCGCCGCCGACTTCGTCTTCATGGACCCGCCCTACTCCACCCACGTCGACTACACCGACGACGAGCGCTGCATCGGCCGCCTCGACGCCGGAACACCCGACGAGCACGGCGTGATCGGCGGCGACTACTACCGCGCCATGGACGCGGTCTTCGCCGAAGCCCACCGCGTGCTCAAGGACCGCCGCTTCCTCGCCCTCTACGTCTCAGATTCGTACAAGAAACGCTCCCCCAACTCCTCCGCCGCCGAGTTCATGCCCATCGGGTTCGAACTCTTCGCGCTGCTCCGGGCACGCTTCACGCCCGTGGACGTCATCGCGGTGGTGCGCCACAACCGCAAACTGAAACAGGGCAACTGGAAGAAGGCCGCTGTCGAGCAGAACTTCTTCCTCCGCGGCTTCAACTACTGCCTGATCTTCAGGAAAGACGACGCGGAAGCACGACCGAGTCCCCCGATCAGCCGCAAGCCCGGGAAAGGCCGGCGTTGACGGGCGCGTTCGACACGATCCTCGCCGGCCGCCGCGCCCTCGTTGTTGTGGCCGTCGACGCAGAGGCCAACGCCTTCCGCCGCGGCCTCAAAGTCGTCGAAGCAACCCATCCGCGCTGGACGCGCACCGACCTCGCTGATCGCTTCGATCTTGTCGTTTCGGGCGTCGGCAAGTCCAACGCCGCCGGCGCAACGGCCCGCGCCCTTGATCCCGAACGCCACGCGTGCGCGCTCAACCTCGGCATCGCCGGCGCGCTCCCCGCGCCGTCCCCGCTCGAGATCGGCCGCATCGTCCTCGCGACACGCTCCGTCCTTGCCGACGAAGGGATGGCCGCGCCGGACGGCTTCCGGTCGCTCGCGCAGATGAACTTCCCGCCGCTCCCCGGGCCGGGCGACGGCATGGGCGTCGACGCCGACGCGCGACTGCTCGCCGCGCTGACGCCGCACGCACACGCGTCCGCGCCGATCGCCACCGTCTCCACCTGCTCCGCGAACGACGCCCTCGCTCGCGACATCGTCGTTCGCACCGGCGCCGCAGCCGAAGCGATGGAAGGCGCCGCCGTCGCGACCGCCGCGCACGTCCTCGGCGTGCCGTTCCTCGAAGCCCGCGCGATCAGCAACACGACCGGCGACCGCGCCGACCAGCGCTGGGACATCCGCAGCGCGCTGGACGCGCTCGCGGCGTTCGCCTCGGCGCTGTGATTCAGCCGACGCGCGACGGCAGCGTGCGCACCAGTTCGGTGAGTTCGCTCAGCGAGCCGATCTCGCCCGCGCGAACGCGCTCGGCCAGCGACTCGTACTCCCGCGCGAACGCCACCGAGCCCTGCAAGGGCTTCAGCAGGAACGCCGAGAAGTATCCCATGCGCCGCTGATCCCAAGGCTCGTTCCCGTCGAGCATCACCCAGAGCCATTCGCCCTGGTTCTCGCGCAGCACGATCGAGTAACCCTGCTGCTCGCCCGTCTCGTCGAGCGCCGCGACGTACGCCTGCGGCCCGATCTGGTTGACCTGCTCGAGT
>JBQLZI010000257.1:0-3605 GCA_052168195.1 Phycisphaerales bacterium | reverse complement strand
CCGACACCACCGCCAGCGGCTCCTGCCGTTCGTCGGCGACGACGGCCAGCGCCGTCTGCATGATTCCCACGCGCTGCTCGTCGGGATGGGCGCGCTCGGGTGTGTCGCCGCCGACCATCTCGCTCGCGCGGGGGTCGGAACGCTCACCCTCGTCGATCGCGACGTTGTCGAGTTGACGAATCTCCAGCGCCAGTCGCTCTACACCCTCGCCGACGCCGAGGAAGGATTGCCCAAAGCCGAGGCCGCGCGGCGCCGTCTCCTTGAGATCGACCCGTCGCTGGGTATCCGCTCCCGCGCGATCGACTGCTCCCCGCGCACCGCGCGCTCGCTGCTCGACGCGAAGCCTGCCGTCATCCTCGACGGCACGGACAACTATGAGACGCGCTACCTGCTCAACGACCTCGCGGTCGAGTCAGGCACGCCGCTCGTCTACGGCGGCGCCGTCTCGATACGCGCCATGCAGATGACCGTGCTCCCGGGCGACACGCCCTGCGTGCGCTGCGTGTTCCCCGAGCCCCCGCCCCACGAATCGCGCGAGACATGCGACACGGTGGGAGTGCTCGGCCCCGCCGTCGGGCTCGCCGGTTCGCTCATGGCCGCCGAGGCGATCAAGATTCTCCTGGGCCGAAGCGATCTTGTCAGGCGCTCGCTCGCGCGCCTCGACGCGCTGACCGGCGAGATGACCACGACCGACCTCACGAACGCGCGCGATCCTGAGTGCCCGTGCTGCGCACGCCGCCGCTTCGACTGGCTCGATGGAGAGCGCGCCGGCGCCGCCGTCACGCTCTGCGGCCGGTCCAGCGTGCAGATCACTCCGGCGCAGGACGCCGGCGTCGACCTCGCCGCGCTTGGCGCACGGCTCAAACCGTTCGGCGACTTCCGCACGAACGACTTCCTGCTGCGCGGCATGCTTCACGACGAGCAGATCGACCTCTCTGTTTTCCCCGACGGCCGCGCGATCGTCTCCACGCCCGACCCTGTTCGCGCCCGCGCGATCTACGCGAAGTACCTCGGCGCGTAACGACTACTCGACGCTCTCGAATCCGAAGAACCGCTCGGTGTTCCGGTTGATCTGCGCGTGGAACTCCTCCCACGGCTCGCCGCGCAGGTCCGCGAGGAACTCCGCCGTGACCCGCGCGAACTTCGGCTCGTTCGGGCGCACGCCGCGATGGGGCGCAGGGGTCAGGAACGGTGCGTCCGTTTCGACCATCAGGCGGTCCGCCGGGCAGATCTTCGCCGCCTCCTGCACCTCCGCGGCATTCTTGTACGTCACGACGCCAGTGAACGACGCCATCGCGCCGAAGTCGAGCAGCATCCGCATCTCGCGTGGGCCCGCGGTGAAGCAGTGAAACACGAAGCGCGCAGGGTCGAACCCCGACTCCTTGAGCACGGGGATCAACTCGTCGAACGCCTCGCGGCAGTGCAGCACGATCGGCTTGTCGATCCCATGCTCGCGTTTCGCGTTCGCGATGAACGCGAGCTGCTCCTCGAGCACCGCGTGCTGAGTAGCGCGGTGGGGGCCGTCGTAGTGGTAATCCAGCCCCAGTTCGCCCCACGCGACACAGCGCGGCGACCGCGCCACCGTCAAGAGGTTCTCCCACGCGCGCGGCTCGACGTGCGAATACAGCGGGTGCACCCCGGCGCTGCACCAGAGGTTCGCGTCCGCGTGCTCCTCCGCCAGGGTGAGCCCCTTCAGGCAATCCTGGGTCGTCGTGGAAATCGTGATCGCCCCGGTCACTCCCTCGGCGGCGGCGGCGGCCAGCGTCTCCGCCACGCGGCCCGCGTAGTCGGGAAAGGTCAGGTGCAGGTGCGTGTCGAGCATGCGCCAAGCGTAGGCGGTCGCCCGATCGGCTCCCGCGACGCCGGGCGGATTGGCGGGTACAACATCCGTATGCACCGATTCGCCCCGCTGCGTCTGCTCGTTCTTGCGATCCTCGCCGCCCGCGCGTTCGCGGCGCCGCAGACGATCGAGGAACGCTGGTACCTCGTGCAACTCGGCGGCGAGAAAGCCGGGCACTCGCACGAACGCACCGAGTGCCTGGACGACGGATCGATCCGCGTTTCGAGCGTCATCGCGCTCGCCATCAAGCGGGGCCCGGTCACCGTCGAGGTCACGGTCGAGAGCGAATCGACGGAATCCGCCGAGGGCGAGCCCGTCTCGATGCTCGTGCGTCAGCGGCTCGGCGCGGCGACCGTTGAAACCGCGGTCTCGTTCGACGAGCACACGGCGACCGTCGTCGAGACCCAGTTCGGGCAGCGGTCCCCGCCTCGGACGTTCGAGATAGGCGGGGACGCGCTCATGCCGCACGCGTTTGCGCGGGAACTCGAGCGGCGTATCGCCGCCGGCGAGGATCGCATCACGCTCGCGGCCATCGAACCGATCTCCGCCAGCGTGGTCGAATCGACGTACATCCGCGGCCCAACGGAGGTTGTCGACGCCGCGGGCCGCGCGGCTCCGGCCACGCGCTGGACCGTCGAGCAGGCGGCCATGCCCGGCGTCGAGACCGCGTACTACCTCAACGACGAGGGTGAGGTGATCCGCGGCGACATCGCGATGGGCGGCATCGCGATGACCATGGTGCTCGCGGAGAAGGAACTCGCGCTCTCGGAGAACGAGCCGGCGGAAATGCTCGTTTCAACGCTGGTGCGTCCGAGCCGACCGATCGACGACCCCCGCACGCTCGAAGCGGCGACGTACATCGTTCGATCCGAAGGTCAGCCGCTCCCCGAGATCCCCGAATGGGCGTCACAATCCGTCGAAGTAATTGACGAGCACGCCGCGCGGGTGCGCGTGCAGGCGCAGGGTTCGGCGGCGGCGCGCGATACGGACCGCGCCGCGGCGCTGGAGTCGTCCGCGATGATCGACGCGACCGACCCCGAGATTCGCGCACTCGCGCAGCGCGTCCCCTTGCGGGACCATGATTCGCCCGAGGGTGTCGCGAGGGCGTGCGGCCGTTTCGTCCACGACTACATCAACGAGAAGTCGCTCGACGTCGGGTTCGCGACCGCGAGCGAAGTTGCCAGAACGCGGCAGGGGGATTGCACCGAGCACGCCGTGCTCCTTGCCGCCGTCCTCCGCGCCCGCGGGATTCCTGCGCGGGTCGTGACGGGCGTGATCTACGTCGAGGAGTTCGTCGGTGAACGCGGCATCTTCGGCTTCCACATGTGGACGCAGGCGCTGCTCCCCGATGGCCAGGGCGCGTCGCGCTGGGTCGACATCGACGCCACGCTCCCCGACGCCGGATTCGACGCGGCCCACATCGGGCTTGGGGTCAGCACGCTCGGCGGGAGCGACCGCATCAACACGCTGGCGACGATCGCGCCGCTGCTCGGCGCCCTCTCGATCGAGGTGGAGTCGACGTCCGCTTCCCAGCGCAAGGATCCCGCGAAGTGAACGAGGGCCACGATTCCATCCCGTTGCCGCCGCTGCCGCTCCGGGACGCGCACGGGCACAAGGGCACCTTCGGAACGGTCGCGGTCGTCGGGGGCTGCGCCACGCGTGGCTCGCGGATGATCGGCGGGCCGGCGCTCTCGGCCATCGCCGCGTTCCGCAGCGGCGCCGGGCTGGTGAAACTCGCGACGCCGGCCTCGGTGATGAACGCGGC
>JBQLZI010000256.1:0-3622 GCA_052168195.1 Phycisphaerales bacterium | reverse complement strand
CCAGATCCAGTGTCGACCGCATTGCCCAACGTGCTGGGCTTAGCCGAGTTTGTCTCGGGAGCGGATCCCGCGGACTGGTCCGGTACGTCCGAGAGGAGGTGGAGCAGTACGAACAGAGCCGGCGTGTCTAGGCCGGTAGCCAGTGAGAGCTGGAAAACATTCATGCCAGTTGCTCCGTACCTCGCAAGTCCCCGGAGCAACTGATTTAGTAGAGTGCCTTGTAATAGTTTATTTATAGAGTAGCATATAGTGCTTAAAATCTGTAGTGTACTTCAGGTCTGACACCATACTCCTACAGCCGTAGTATCGCGTTACTAAGTGATGTCGCTCATTCGAAGCCAAGTGCTAGGAACAATCGACCTATACTCTTGGCTTGACATTCGTGCATTGATCGTCTTCCTGTCGTCATTCTCGTACCCATAGCAAGCGATATAAGACCAGGTTATCATGCGATCTTGGAGTTCGTCGCAAGCCTTGGTGTACTCAAGTTTGCCGCCCTTAAAGCTCGAAGGCGGAGGCATTGCAGCTATTACCAGTGCAAGAAACATCAGTGCTCGTGAATGTTTATCTGTGCCCATCGCGACGATATCTTCAATTTGATCGGCCGTGCTGTCAGCGTAGGCGCCGCGGAATAGAATGCCCCAAGACTGTACAAAGCGAGTGTGCAGTCGTCTAAATGCTGCTTCGCGTGTGGTGCTACGTCCAAGAAATCGAGATGATACTTGTTTTACTTTATCGTATACCGATGTGTCGCGTGATTCGGCCTGTGCGGCTAGGAGTAACGCCCAATATGTCGCTAGTGCGTCGTTGAGTGTGGGGTCCACATGATGATCGTCCCAAAGCTTATATAGCCAATTGATGCGTTCTGGAAAATGATCTAGTGATATAGCCATTGGTGGACCTCTATGATTGTGCGTGATGCGTATCATGTTCGAGGTATTGGTTGTGAAACGTAACGTCACCGGCAAGATGCTCGTCTGGAATCGTCGCGTAGTGCCTTCTGCAAATCTCAGGACTGTTGCCGAGTAGGATAGCCAGTTTCAGCAAGCTTACGCCGCGCTGGGCAAGGATGCTGCCGAAAGTATGGCGGAAGTCCAGGCAGGTCCAAGGCAGTCCTGACGCCCGATTAACCTTCGCGATGGTTTGGGAGAAGTTATCCGTGTCCCAGCGGGTGCCCCTCGGGCTCGGGAACAGCCAGTCACAGTCCGATGGCGGTGGGGCCCAACTTGAGAGGTACTCACGCAACTCGGCACCGATCGGTACGGCCCGATTGGTTTTTGTCTTGGGCTGCCAGGACGTACCTTGAACTGTTTTGGCGTGGACGCGAAGCAGCCCGTTCGGCGCGGTGGGTGTCGGGGCGATGACGTCGCCCACCTGAAGCCAAAGCAACTCCTCCCGCCGCAATCCGGCGTAGATCAGCGTCGCGACCATGACTTGAAGCCATGGTAGATGGCGGAGTGCCAGCAGCTGCTCATCCACCTGTGCAAGCGTGAGGTAGCGAATCTCTGGAGCATCCTCTCGATACCGCTTCACTTTGGATGCCGGGTTCTTGTCCATGGGCATGCGCACGGTTCCGGTGTCGATCGCCCAGTTGAACACCTTTGTGGCGACCTCGCGGTACCGGTTGGCGGTCTTTGGAGCCAGCCCCCGGCCGCGCACGCGGTCCTCGATCGTGTCGGCAACCTGCGCGGTGGTGATCTGTTCGAAGTACCCGTCAAGCGTGCGGTACTTCCGACGCCGATCATCGGGCCTCCGAAGGTCGCGACACTTGCGGGCTCGGCCTTCGGTAATGACCAGGGCCTCGCAGCACTCGCCGAACAGCTCTCGGAGATAGGACAGGTCCCGTTTCCACGATCGCTCAGGCCGGTGGGCCTTCATGTGCTCGATGAACCTCGCAATGACCTCGCCGACGGGTGTCCTGGTTGGCGTCGGATCGGTCACACCACGGGCGAGGTCGAGCTCGATCTCGCGTTTGCGGTGCTGAGCGATCTGGTATGACTTCGTCCGGAGGCTCCGGCGGGTCTGCTTCCCGCGCTTGCTGAGCACGATGTAGTACGTATCACCTCGCTTGATCAAGCCGGCCATGGGTCTGTACACCTCTGAGCGAGTTCCGCTCGTCAGGCAAGTCCATGCTTCCCAGCTGGAGGTGTACAAGGTGGTGTACACGGGGCCGATCCGGCAAAGAAAAGGGGACTCGCGGGTTGCCGCAAGTCCCTATTAGTGAAGCAATAGCGGGGGCAGGATTCGAACCTGCGACCTCCGGGTTATGAGCCCGACGAGCTACCAGGCTGCTCTACCCCGCAATCTGACGCATTTGTAGGCCAAGAGCCACCACAGGTAAAGCGTGCCGGGGGGCATTTCCGCCGCGGTTGCTGCGCCCGAGCGAGATACCATCAGCCATGACGACATGCCCAAGCAACTGCAACGTTCTGCTCATCGGCTCCGGCGGCCGCGAGCATGCGCTTGGTGAGGCCATCGCTCGCTCACCCCGCCTCGGCAAGCTCTACATCTCCGCTGGTTCGAATCCCGGTTTGGCCAACCTCGGCACACCCGTTGACCTCTCCCTCGACCCGCGCGAGTTCTACCGGGCAGCGGCGTTCTGCGACAAGCACGAGATCAACCTCGTCGTGATCGGGCCGGAAGATCCGCTCGCCAATGGCCTTGCCGACGCCCTGGCGGGCCCCGACGGCCCACGCCGCAGGCTCGTGTTCGGGCCCACAAAGGCCGGGGCTCGGCTCGAGGCCGACAAGGCCTACGCCAAGCAGCTCATGCGGGCTGCCAGTATTCCCACGGCCGAGGGCCGCACCTTCGAAAATCACGAGGCGGCGCACCACTACCTCGAGTCACGCGACGAGCCCCAGGTGATCAAGGCGGCGGGTCTCGCAAAGGGCAAGGGCGTGATCGTGCCGAAGGACACCGCCGAGGGACTCGAGGCGCTCGAACGCATGATGGTCGCCAGGGCGTTCGGCGATGCCGGCAGGAAAGTCGTGATCGAAGAGCGGCTGACTGGCCCGGAGGTTTCCGTCCTCGCACTCGTTGACGGTCGCCACATCATGGTGCTGCCGGCTTGCCAGGATCACAAACGCCTCCGCGACGGCGACGAAGGCCCGAATACCGGCGGCATGGGTGCGTTCTGCCCTGCCGAAACCGTCGATGATGCCATGCTCACCCGCATCGAACGCGAGGTGCTCGTGCCGATCGTCGATGCGATGCGTCGAGACGACATCGAGTTCCGGGGCGTGCTGTACGCCGGGCTCATGCTCACGCCCTCAGGACCAAAGACGCTCGAGTTCAACGTCCGATTCGGCGACCCCGAGTGCCAGCCGCTCATGACAAGGCTGGAGAGCGACGCGCTCGAGTTACTTTGGGCGACGGCCGCCGGGGAGCTCGATCGCGTCGATGTCCGCTGGTCCACCGACGCAGCGGTCACGCTCGTCCTCGCCTCACACGGCTACCCGGATGAGCCGCGGAAGGGCGATGTCATCACCGGCCTTGACGCCGCGTCGGCGATACCGGGCGTCCACGTTCACCACGCCGGAACGGCACGAAATGCCGACGGCCAGATCGTCACCGCCGGCGGCCGCGTGCTCGGGGTCACCGGCACCGCGCCGACGCTCCAAGA
>JBQLZI010000255.1:0-3634 GCA_052168195.1 Phycisphaerales bacterium | reverse complement strand
TCACGACCTCGCCGACGATCGCGAATGCGCGCCCGCGCTGCACCTGCTGGTCGACGGAACGCGTCATGTTCTCGCGCAGGTAGACGAACCCGAACTCGGACGTCGTGCCGTAGACCACGTCGCAGTGGTACATGCGGGACTTCATGGATTCGTCCTGCATGTGCTGGGGGTGGATGGCGCCGACCGTGAGGCCCAGCGCGCGGAAGAAGGGGAACGTCCAGTCGCGGTCGCGCTGGACGAGGTAGTCGTTCACGGTGACGACGTGGACCTTGCGGCCCTCGAGGCACGCGAGGTACGCGGCGAGCGGCGCGACGATCGTCTTGCCTTCACCGGTCTTCATCTCGGCGATCTTGCCCTGGCTGAGCACCATGGCGCCGATCAACTGCACGTCGAAGGGCCGCGAGCGGAACGGGGGCTTGCTCTCGGGGTAGATGTCGCGGACGGCGTCGTAGAGCGCGGGCGGGATCTCGACGACCTCCCAGGGCTCGATCTCGCGCTCGTTGCCGAGAAGGTCGCCCTCGGGCGGGAGGTTCTCCATCGACGCGATCTGCGCGCGGACCTCGTCGTACTGGGCGCGGGCCTGCTCGGGGAGCGCGGAGGCGTCGAAGCGTTCGGCGTGCTGCGGGCTGAAGATCTTGCGGATGCCGACGTTGCGGTCCATCGCCTCGCGGGCGACGGCGAAGGCCTCGTCCATCACGTCGACGACGCGGGCGCCGTTCTCGACCTTGTCGCGGAGTTCGGCGGTCTTGGCCCGGAGTTGCGCGTCGGTCAGGGCGCGCATCTGGGACTCAAGGGCGCCGGTCGCTTCGACGTGCTGCATGTAGCGCTTCACGAAGCGCTCGTTGCGCGTGCCGAAGACCATCTTGAGGACGGGACCGATCAGGGGGATGTCGGCGTTGCGGCGTGTGGCCATGGGGTGGTTCTGCTCGAAGGGGATCGATGGGTCGTGGAGCGCGAGCGAGCCGGGGCGCGGCCGCGTGAACGGGTCATCGCGGTGCGCACGCGCGGGGCCGCGCGAGAGTGTGTGTTATGAGGAGGGTCGATCGCGTGCGCACAAAAGGCGGGCGATCGGGTCGGCGTCGTCGTTCAGGCGCGCGCCGGGGGAGGCAGGTCGAGCAGGCCAGCGCTGACGGCGGCGCGGACGACTTCCGTTGAGGTGAACGCCGCGTGCCCGCGCGATTCGATCGACGCCGCGTCGCGGACGCCGGGAACGCGCAGCACGCGCGCCGACAGGGCGACGCCCGCGAGGCGGGTGTCGGCCGCGAGCGTCCGGGGGGTGCGCGGCGCGTCGAGGCGGCTGGCGATGACGGAGTTCCACGCGCCGAGGGCCGGGTCGAGGACCGCGGCGCCGCTGACGCCGCAGAGCACCAGCAGCAGGAACGCGAGGGTCGCGCCGCCGGCGCCGCCCGCGCCCGCGACGGCCAGCCGCGTTCTGCGGTGGGGTCGCTGGTCGGGCTGGGAGGGTTCGCGGGTCACGATCGTGCTACTTTAGGGGCGCCGCGGACGGATCGGCGGAGGTTCCTGGGGATTCCCATCGACGCGGCCGCACCGTCGATCCACCGAACAGCGGCCGATTCGACGAAAGACCCCCCGATGCGTTTCCTCGACCGTGACACCACCGACTCGACCATGGCCGACGCGCGGCGGGCGATCGCGCGCGGGCCGCTCCGCGAACTCAGCGTCTTCAGCGCAAAGTCCCAGACCGGCGGCGTGGGGCGGTTCGGGAGGGAGTGGTCGAGCCCCCGCGGCGGGCTGTGGGCGACGTTCGTCATGCCCGTGGAGGCCGAAGACCTTCCGGCGAAACTCGACGGGCTTGGGCTGCGCGTGGGCGTGGCCGTGCTCGACACCCTCGAGCGGGCGTGCCGCACGCTGGCGGCCGAAATTGGGGGGAGCGACAGCGGGCCATCGGGCCCGGCGCCGTCGCTGACGCTGAAGTGGCCCAACGACACGCTGCTGAACGGGAAGAAGGTCGCGGGCGTGCTGATCGAGGTCGTCCGCGAGGAGGAGAAGCCCCACCTGCTGATCGGCGTGGGCGTGAACGCGAACTTCGCGTCGCGCGAACTGCCCGACGACATCCGCGGGCGCGCCACGACGATCCAGACGGAACTCGGCGCGCCCGTCGGGCTGGCGACGCTCCGCGACGAGTTGGCCCGCGCGATCTTCACCGCCGCGGCGAGGAACGGCCTGCCGAGCGTCACCCTCGAGCGGGCCCGCGGCGCGCTCGCGGGAGTGAACGAGCCGGTGAAGGTGCTCGTGGCGAACGGCGCGCCGATCGAGGGCACGCTGCTGGGATTGTCGGATCGGGGGAACCCGCTCGTGATGACGGATCGCGGCGAGGTCGAAGCGCCGTCGGGGAGCGAGTTGGCGCACACGGCGCCCTTCAATGCACCAGAATGACCGGCGCGCTGACCTTCTTCAGCACCTTCGGCGCGTTGGACCCGAAGAGCAGTTCCGCGATCCACGATTCGCCGTAGGCGCCGATGACGACCAGCGTGCCGTCGTCGCGCTCGGCGTGGGCCGCGGCCACGGCGTCGGCGCAGTCGCCTTTCTCGGCCGCGCCGGTCACCCGGACGTCGCCGCGGTCGGTCGGCAGGCACTCCTGGGCCCGCTTCGCGGCCTCTTCCGCCGACAGCCCCTCGCAGGGCAGTGCCACGACTTCCAGCGGTTTGCCGAGCGAATATGCAAGATCGCACGCATATACAATCGCCCGCTTGGCCTCGCTCGTGCCGTCGTAGACGCTCACGAGCCGATCGAAGGGTCTGGGCGTCTCGCTGACCACGAGAGCCGGGCACGGCGAACGCCTGACGAGAGCCCGGGTTGCGCTGCCCACGCCCGACTCGCGGAAGCGGCCCTTCTTGCCCAGCAGGATGAGGTCGTCCCCGTTCGCGAGGTCGACGAGCACGTCGAGCAGCGAGCCGTCCTCGACGCGGCTCGTGAACGCGATCCCGCCCGCCGAGGCGCGCTCCGCGAGTTTCTCGAAGGAATCCTCTGCCCACTGCCGCTGCTCTTCGAAGTGCGCGGGCATGTTGGGGACCGGCGTGGGGTCGATCGCGACCATCGGGTCCGCCAGCACCGGCGGCGGGGCGACCGGCTCGAGCGTGTACACCGCGACGAGCGGCCTCTTCAGGGCCGTCGCGAGTTCCAAACCGTGCTGGAAGGCGGCACGCGCGAGCGTCGAGCCGTCGTACGCCACCAGGATGCGACCGATCATCTGGCACACTCCCGACCCGCGGGTCCCATGAGGCAGGCAGCGTACCGCATTCCCCGCTCCGCGAGGAGGGGCGCCGCGATTTCTGCATATGCAAAAAATCGCTCGGAAGATCCCTTGCTTTTCTTCCCGGGTGCTGGCATACTTCTGGTGCCCCCGGAAGGGCGGCGTGACTGCCTCTGGCGGTCCGCCGCCTTTTTCAATTTTTTGACGGTTCGCATCGGCGTCCCACCCCCGCCGCGAACCGCTCACCCCATGAGCACACCCGACCTCGCACTCGCCGCCGCGTTCGCCCTTGTCGGCGCCGGATGGCTCGGCGTCGCGCTGCTCGCGTTCCTGGGCATCCGCTCGATGCCGACGCTCCCGATGCCCGCGAGTGCGCAAGGCAGTGACGACGCTCCGCGGGTCTCGATCCTCCTCGCCGCG
>JBQLZI010000254.1:0-3709 GCA_052168195.1 Phycisphaerales bacterium | reverse complement strand
CCGCGAACGCCGCGTTGAAGCAGACCAGCCCGAATTCCTTGAGCAGCAGGAACGCGAGAACAATGGAGGCGAGCGCGATGCCGCCCATGAGCGCGGCGTCGGAGACACGCATCGCCGCGGTCTGCCCGTAGATGAAGTGATTGAGCCCGGCGGCGTTCGCCGATCCGGAGTTCTGCACGATCGACAGCAGCACGATGCCCGCGCCGAAGAAGACGCTGAGCACGATGCCGATCGCGGCGTCCTCGCGCAGCCGGCTCACGCGGAGCAGGAGTTGCACGCAGACGACGCCGAGCACGCCGGTGATCGCGGCGCCGAGCAGGAGTATGGGCAGCGAACGCCCGGAGAACCCGAGCGCGAGGGCGGCGAGGAACGCGAGCGCGACGCCCGGGAGCGTGGCGTGGCTGAGCGCGTCGGCCATCAGCGCGCGTTTGCGCAGCAGGGCGAAGACGCCGACCACGCCTCCCGCGACGCCAAGCAGCGTGACGCCGAGCAGCACGGTGCTGGTGTTGTATCCGGCGCGGAACGTGAGCACACGCACGACCTCGGCCAGCGTGGGCAGCGACTCGTCTGGCGCCGCGAGCGAGGCGAGCACGTCAGCGGCTCCCCAGCCCGGCGCCGGCCTGCGCGACGGCTTGGGCCGCTTCGGAGAGCAGCGTGAGGCGCCCGCCGTAGGTCTTCTGGAGGTTCCGCTGGGTGAACACCTCGTCGACGGGGCCCGCGGCGACGACGCGCATGTTGAGGAGCAGCGCGTGGTCGAAGTACTCGCGCACGGTCTGGATGTCGTGATGCACGCAGAGCACGGTCTTGCCCTGCGTCTTCAGTTCGCGGAGCACGTCGACGATGGCGCGCTCGGTGGCGGCGTCGACCCCGGCGAACGGCTCGTCCATGAAGTAGAGGTCGGCTTCCTGCGCGAGCGCGCGGGCGAGAAAGACGCGCTGCTGCTGGCCGCCGGAGAGTTGGCTGATCTGCCGCTTCTCGAACTCCGCCATCCCGACGCGTTCGAGGCAGGCGCGGGCGGCGTCCTTGTGTTTCTTCGACACCGGGCGGCACCAGCCGATCCTGCGGTACCGGCCCATGCACACCACGTCGAGCGCGTTGACGGGGAAGTCCCAGTCGACGGACTCACGCTGGGGCACGTAGCCGATGCGCGAGCGCGCGGCGCGGAGCGGCCGGCCCCAGAACTCGACCTGTCCCGACGCGCGCGGGACGAGCCCGAGGCATCCCTTGATGAGCGTGCTCTTGCCCGCGCCGTTGGGGCCGACGATCGCGATGAGTTGTCCGGGCGGGGCGTCGTAGTCGACGTCCCACAGGACGGGCTTGCGGTGGTAGGCGACCGTCATCGCGTGGATCGACAGCGGGCTGTCGGCGGAGTGCTCCGGCCGGGTGGAGAGCGGGGCGCGGTGGAGTGGCGCAGCGTCGTTCATTCGGCGAGTGTGCCCCGCATGCCGCGCGCGGACGCGTCGCCCCCGAGGGCCCGCGCAATGGCGGTGACGTTGTGGTCGATCATGCCGACGTACGTTCCTTCGTAGGTTCCCTCGGCGCCCATGGCGTCTGAGTAGAGCGTGCCGCCGATTGCGACGGCGTGGCCGCGGGCGCGGGCGCCGTCGATCAGCGCACGGATGTTGCGGTCGGAGACGGTGGACTCGACGAACACCGCGGGGATCCCGCGTTCTACGAGCAGGTCGACGAGTCGCTCGATGTCGCGGACGCCGGCCTCGGACTCGGTGGAGAGCCCCTGAATGCCGACGACTTCGTAGCCGTAACGGCGGCCGAAGTAGTTGAACGCGTCGTGCGCGGTGACGAGCACGCGGGCCTGTGAGGGCACGGTGTCGAGCGTGCGCCGGGCGTAGTCGTCGAGGGAGCGGAGATCCTGGAGGTAGGCGTCGGCGCGGGCGGTGAACTCGGACGCGTGGGTCTCGTCGAGGTCGATGAGTTCGTCGCGGACGACCTCGACGGCGCGGGCCCATGCCTGCGGGTCCATCCAGACGTGGGGGTCGAAGTGGCCCTCGAACGATTCGGGCTCGAGAAGGAATGATTCGTCGATGCGCTCGGTGACGGCGACGACACGCCGTCCGGACGTGGCGGCGCGGACGAAGGCATCGGTCATTTTGCCTTCGAGGAGCAGGCCGTTGTAGAGGACGAGGTCCGCGCGCATCAGGCGATCGATGTCGGTGCGGGTCGGCTTGTAGAGATGGGGGTCGATGCCCGGGCCCATGAGCGCGACGACGTCGGCGCGGTCGCCCGCGACGGCGCGGGCGATGTCTGCGATCATGCCTGTTGTGGCGACGACGGCGAGTGGGGGCGCGCCCGCGGACGGCTCGGCTTCGGCCGAGGCGGCGGGCTTGCAGGCGGCCAGCGCCGGCGCAAGGGCGGCAAGAACGAGCGTCAGCAGGAACCGGCGGCGTGGGTGCATCGGGCTTTCCTTCGGCTTGTAGCCGTGGCTACATTAGCGGGTCGCCCGGGCCGATCAAGCGCCGCGCGGGGTTAGGATGGAGGACCGATGCCCGCACGCGGAGGATCATCCCGGACGAAGGAATCACGCAAGCCCTTGCCGGGCGAGGCGTTCCGTCGTGTTCGCACCGCGCACGCCCGCGAGATGGCCGAGGACTACGTGGAGGCGATCGCGGAGACGATCGAGGCCGAGGGCGAGTGCCGCGTGAAGCACCTCGCGGCGAAGTTCGGGGTGACCCACGTTACGGTGAGCAAAGCGGTGGCGCGGCTCGTCGAGCAGGGGCTGGCGGAGACGGAGCGTCAGAAGCCCATCGAACTGACGGCGGCGGGGCGGAAACTCGCGCGGGAGAGCAAGCGCCGCCACGACATCGTGCTCGCGTTCCTCCGCGCGCTGGGCGTGAGCGAGGCGACGGCCGAGGCGGACTCGGAGGGCATCGAGCACCACATCAGCCCGGAAACGCTCGAGAAACTCCGGGAGTTCGTCGAGCGGGGTCAGTCCGCGGAACGGTGAAGCAGCCAGCGGAGTTCGTGGGCGCGCGTCGCGACCGCGAGGGCTCCGAAGACGGCGCCGCCGACGAGCACGCAGACCGAGAGGCGCGCGAGCGACGCGGCGTGGGTGAGCGACTCGGCGCCGACGCCGGCGGCGGGATAGAAGACCAGCGCGGCAACGACGGCGGCGGCCATGACCGCGCTGAGCGCCACGGTGCGGAGCAGCCCCGCGCGGGTTTCGGCGTTGAGCAGCGGCGCGTCGAGGAGTTTCGTGCGGGTGAGGCGGGCGAGCCAGACGGTCTGAATGATCGCGCTGACCGCGGTCGACCACGCGAGCGCGCTCTCGCGCAGCCCGGGGATCCAGATCAGCGAGAGGTTAAGCGCGAGGTTCAGGAGCATCGTGCTCACGGCCACGCGGACGGGCGTCATCGTGTCGCCCTTCGCGTAGAACGCGCGGACGAAGAGTTGGTTGACGCTGTAGGCCCACACGGCCGGCGCGTAGCCGGCGAGGACGAGCGCGGCGCGGCGGGCGCCGTCGACGGAGAAGTTCTCGCCCTGCAGCAGCACGTAGGTGAGATCGTCGCGCACGAGGAAGAGACCGACGCTAGCGGGCAGCCCGATGAAGATCGAGAGACGCAGCCCGCGGCGGAGCGTGTGGGCGAAGTCGTGCGCGTTGTCGGAGACGCGGGCGAGCAGCGGGAAAACCGCGGTGGCGACCGCGATGCCAAAGACGCCGAGCGGGAACTGGTAGAGGCGCTGCGTGTAGGAG
>JBQLZI010000253.1:0-3721 GCA_052168195.1 Phycisphaerales bacterium | reverse complement strand
CTTCACCGACCTGAACTTCGTGCTCGCGAACTACGGGTTCAAGGAGATCCCCTTCGCGGACACGAACGCCGACGGCGTGGTGAACTTCACCGATCTCAACGCCACGCTCAACGCGGTCGGATCACCCTGCCCGTGAGGGGGTGGAATGAAAACGCCCCGACACAAGATCGGGGCGAGGTGGGTCGGTGGACGCGGTGCGGGCCGACTAGCCCGTCTTGTCGATGAGGGCGCCGGATTCCTGCGGGCCGCGCGTGCCGCTGACGGCGCCGCGCGACGCTTCGCCCTTGGGTCCGGCTTCGGCGGCGTCCTTGATCATCGCGACGGCCAACTGGCCTTCGAACTTCGCGTTGTCGAGGGCTTTGACCGCGACCGCGGTGCCGATGCTGCTGCGCAGATTCGCGCCCGAAACAGATGAGAGGTCCATGCGGTGTTCATCGGCGTCATCGCGCGGGGAGTGCACGCGTCGCCGGCGCGTGTGCGCACGCTCGGCGTCTTCCCGGACCTTCGTCTCGCCCGCGCGGGTCGGCGAAGGTGGGGGAGTCCGAGAACGCGGCGTTTACTTCGCGGTGTGGATCTCGCCGACGGAGCGGAAGTACGAGACCACCGGGGCGCCGTCGGGGCGGGGGCCGAAGAGTTCGAGCCCGCGTCCGCGGAGGCGGGGGGCGTGCTCCTGGACGTAGGTCATGTAGGCGGCGCGGTCCGGGAAGACGTAGCGGCACTCGACCACGGGCGTGGGCCCGACGGACTCGGCGTCGAGTCTCACGGCCTCGGCGCGCTCGGCGCCGGCGTTCAGGAGGTCCCGGAGGTGCTCGTCGACCATCCACGCGATGAAGCGGTCGGCGACGGCCGGGTCGGTGAACGAGGCGCGGACGGTGTAGGCGATCTTCGGCATGCCCAAGGGTAGGGAGAGGGCGTGCGGGTCCGGTGTCAGCACGGTTCCCAGGAGGCGCACGCGGGGGTTCATGGGGCGTTGACACTCCGGGGGACCCCCTCTAGTCTTCGCGGCTCGCGACGGGCGGCCCGGCCCTTTCTGGGGCGGGTCGGTGGGACCATCGCCGAATCCGGCCGATAGACCCCCTTCGCGGCGACATCCTGCGGGTGTAGCTCAGTGGTAGAGCGTCACGTTGCCAACGTGAAAGTCGAGGGTTCGAATCCCTTCACCCGCTTTGAGTCGTTTCAACGCCGGCCCTCGGGTCGGCGTTGTGCGTTTTTGTGGTAGGGTTGGCCTCTCCACCGGCACAGGGAGAGAGCCATGGCCCTTTCGAAGAAGCAGCAGGACCTCTGCGATTCCGCGCCCGCGTCGTACGACGACCTCTCGGCGCTCTTCATCAACTGCACGCTCAAGCGGTCCCCCGAGAAGTCCCACACGCGCGGGCTGATGGACCTCTCCAAGGCGATCATGGAGCGCAACGGCGTGTCGGTGGAGGTCGTCCGCGCGGTCGACCTCGCGATCCCGCCCGGCGTGTACCCCGACATGACCGAGCACGGTTGGGACCGGGACGACTGGCCCGGGCTGTTCAAGAAGGTGATGGCCGCGGACATCCTCGTGCTGGGCACGCCCATCTGGCTGGGGGAGAAGTCGTCGGTGTGCTCGACGGTGATCGAGCGGCTCTACGGCCAGTCGGGCGAGACCAACGACAAGGGGCAGTACATCTATTACGGGCGCGTCGGCGGGTGCCTGATCACCGGCAACGAGGACGGCGCCAAGCACTGCGCCATGAACATCCTCTATTCGCTCCAGCACCTGGGGTACGTGGTGCCGCCCCAGGCCGACGCGGGCTGGGTGGGGGAGGCGGGCCCGGGCCCGTCGTACCTCGACGAAGGGTCGGGCGGCCCGGAGAACGACTTCACGAACCGCAACACGACGTTCATGACGTGGAACCTGCTGCACCTTGCCCGCATGCTCAAGGACGCCGGGGGCGTGCCCGCGCACGGCAACCAGCGATCGGAGTGGACGGCGGGGTGCCGCTTCGACATGCCGAATCCCGAGCACCGCTCGTAGGTTCGCCTCATGTCCGGGTGGTGTAATTTTCTACACTTGGTATCGTGGCGCCTGCTGTCCGGAATCGTGGGTTCCGGGTGACCGGCCTCGTCGCCGCGTGCTCGAGAGAAAGAGGAAGACCGCCATGTCGAGTGTTGTGCTTTCCGCGTCTGCGGCCCTGGGCCGCGTTGTCGCCGCGTCGTCGCTCGCGCTGCTCGCGGGGTCGGCGCTGGCCGCGTTCCCGGATGATCCCTCGGTGAACCTTCCGGTCGCGATGAAGCCCGGCTCGCAGACCGTCGAGAAGGCGGCGACGGCGGCGGACGGCACAACGTGGGTCGGGTGGTTCGACAACGACGGCTCGGGGTTCAAGGTCTTCGTGCAGCGCCTGACGCCCGAGGGCGACAAGGTCTTCGCGGACGAGGGGCTGCTCGCATCGGACGCGGCGCAGTCGACGTCGCTGGTGGACTGGGACCTGATCGTCGACGCCGACGGCGGATGCGTGCTGGTGTTCACCGACACGCGCGACGGCTCGGACCGCGACGTGATCGCGCAGCGCGTCGCGAGCGACGGCACGATGCTGTGGGGCGACGACGGCGTGCAGATCTCGACCAACGACGACTTCGAGGCGGCGCCGCGCGTCTCGCAGGACGCGGCGACGGGCGAGTTCCACGTCTCGTGGCTGCGGAGCGATTCGGCGCGCGGCATTTATTACCAGCGACTGGACGGCGCCGGCGCCGAGCAGGTGACGAGCGGCGGCGTGCGTATCGCCGGCGACGGCACGGAAGGGCCCGGCTTCCACACGGTGGTCGCGCACCCGGCCGGCGGGTTCACGATGGTCTACGTGCGCGACACGCGCACCTTCCTCTCGCCGCGTCACGTGTACGCCCAGCGGTTCGATTCCGCGGCGGCGGCGCTGTGGAACGCCGGCAACCCCGTGGTGATCTCCGACGCCGCGAGCATTCCCATCGCGCAGTACCCGCTGATCGCGCTCGCGCCCGACGGCGGCGCGGCGTTCGCGTGGAGCGACGGGCGCGACGGCGACTCCGACGTCTACGCGCAGCGCGTGGACGCGAGCGGCGTGATCCAGTACGCCGCCGACGGCGTGAGCGCGTCGCTTCGCGCCGGGCGACAGCAGTTCGAGGCGGCGATCGCGTTCGTCGACGACACGACGGACCTGCTGTGCTTCTTCAACGACCGCAACGGCGCGCAGTCGATCCGCGGCATCGGCGTGCAGCGCTTCGGCGCGGCGGGCGCCCGCGCGCTGGGCGACGACGCGGTGGAAGTGCTGCCGTTCAACGACGAGAACAAGGGCGCGCCCCGGGCGATCCCCGTCTCGGGCGGCGCGATGATGGGCGTGACCGTCGAGCCGAACTCGTCGATGGGCAACTTCGATGACGTGCTCGTCGCGGTGCGCGTCGACGCGTCGGGCGCGCCCATTTGGGCAGCGAACGGCGGCGTGGCCGTTGCCTCGGACGCGCCGGGCGGCAAGAGCCGGCTCATCATGACCGTCGACGGCGCGGACGCCGCGCGATTCGTGTGGGAGGATTCGCGCAACGACCAGGGCGACATCTACGCGCAGAACGTGAACGCGGACGGGTCGCTCGGCGCGGCCGCCGCGTGCGAAGGCGACACGAACGGCGACAACATCGTGAATTTCACCGACCTCAACGCGGTGCTGAGCGCGTTCGGGCAGACCGGCGCGCCCGGGTTCACAGGCGCCGACGTGAACGGCGACGGCGT
>JBQLZI010000252.1:0-3731 GCA_052168195.1 Phycisphaerales bacterium | reverse complement strand
TGTGGAGCACGGCCTGCGTGTGCTGAACGCGCAAGGCGAGCCGCGTGGCGCGGATTCCGCGACGCTCTCCGCGCTCGCCGTCATCAGCGACGCCGCGGCGACCATGTGGCGCGCCCGTCGCGATGCGGAAGCGCTCGATCTCGCGCGCCGTCTGATCCGGCGCGCTCTGGTCGTGCAGCCCAACGCGGTCGGATTGCTCCGCCGCTCGGCCGCGCTCGCGTCCGAGGCCGGTGATTACATCGAAGCGACCCGTCAGTGGGCCGTCGTCCGCGCCGGCGCGGAACTGGGGAGCGCCGCCTGGTTCGAGGCGACGACTGGATGGCTCGAGTCTCTCGCGTTCGCCGATCCGCGTGAGGCGGAGCGGGCGATCGACGCGCACTTTGCGCTGTATCCCGATGGTGGTCCCGCGCCGTGGGGGCAACGTATCGCCGCAATCCGAGACGCGCTGCGGAAGCGAGCGACGCCGTGAGCGACCAGTCTGCACTGTTTCCAGAAGGTTCCGCGTCGGCGCCCCCAGCGCTGACGGTCGCCGCGCGCCGGAGACAGGCGCTGTTGGGCAAGCCGTTCCCGGGTCTGGAGCAGAACGGCAAACTTCTATCGACTGCTCCTGCTTCACCGACAGGCGCAGAACCGTCTTCTCCGCCAGCCCCGCCTCGCGCTGCCGCGACGCCGAAGCGTTCGCCCAGGGCGGGCGGGGTGGTCATTGTCGCAGGGGCTTCGCTCTTGCTCGCCGCGATCGCCGTCGGCGTGAGTCTGATGCAGCGAGGGGAACCCGTCGGAACACCCCAGCGCGTCGGGACGGGTGACAACCTCGCGGCAGCGGACGGTTCTTCACGGCCGCAGTCGTCGGGTGCGACGTCACCTGCGCCAGCACCGCCGCGCGCCAGCGAGACAGCCGAAGCGGTGGATTCTTCCAACGTGGTTCGGGCCATGCGCGCCGCGTCGTACTCGTTTGGCGACCGCCCCGACGAGGCGACCGATCGATTCATGACCGCGGTGCGTGTGCTGGGAGAGTCGTGGGTCGATCTCGACCTCGCGCAGCGACTCGCGTCACTCGAACTGAGCGTTGAGTTTCTCCTTCGCGCGTCCGATCCGTCGTGGTCGGACGACGGCGACGGGGAGGAAGGCGTTCGCGCTCGCGCGGCCGCGTTTGCGGGAGTCGACACGCTCCTGGCTCGGGATTCGCTCGACCCGCCGAGCGTTCTCCGCGGTGTGTGGTCTTCGGGACTGGCCACCCGGCTGCTTCGGGAGCGATCTCTCGAGGGCGATCTGTATGAGGATGCGTCGGCGCGCGCGGCGGCGGTTGGTCTGCCGCTCGAGGCGGGCTCGCTCGCGGCTGGGTTCGACCCCGGCGCGCAGGCGGCGCTGCGCATCGCCGCGGACAAACTCGCGTCGATGGCCGCCCGCGGCCAGCCCGCGTCGCGCGAGGCGTGGGACGCGTGGGACGACGCGCTGCTTCTTTCAACGGGCACCGATCCGATCGAGCGGCAGCGGATCGCCCTGCATGCGGCGGAGGCGGTGCTGGAGAGCGTCTCCGCGCGCCCGAACGACACCGCGTCGCGCGATCGGCTCACGTCGCTGCTCGCGATGAGCGACTGGTCGTCGACGGGCGATGCGCGAAGCGCGCTCGTTGACTGGCTCGATGATCCCGCGCGGTTCAGCACCTCGGCCCTCGCCGTGGTCACGCAGTGGCTCGCGACGAGCGCGCCCGAGAGCGGCGTGGGCGTGAGCGAGACGCTGTCCAGCGGGGCGTCCGGGTATCAGCGATCCGATCTCCGCGGGCGTCTGGCCGCTCGGTGGACGGGCGGGCAGCCGCGGATGGCCGCGTCGGTGCTCGACCGCTGGGGACGGAGCGCCGAAGAAGTCGCGACACAACTGGATCCGTCTTCCAGCGACCCGGTCGACTGGCTGCAGGCCGCGGCGGACGCCGCACGGCTCTCGCGGGCCGCGTCGCTGCTCTGGCGCGGCGACAACGACGCGGCGCGGACGATCATCGATGATCCCCTCGGCGTCGCGGGGCGTCAGGGCGGCGCGCCGCCTCGGATCGACGCGCTGTCTCCCAAACCCGACGACGGCGACTTCGCGCTCCGTTTCCTCTCCGCGAACCAGAACGCGCAGACGCGCATCGACCTGCTCCGCGATCTTGTCGGACGGGCGCGGGAACTCGGGCCGATCGACGCGGAGGTGGTGTTCGAGCAGTCGATGTTCGGCACGCCGAGCGAGGTGCGGCGGATCGCGAAACGGGTGGTCGAACTCCGGGCCGACGACCCGACGGTCATCAACGCGGGGATCGAGGTGCTGCCGCGTGCGCCGCGGACGTCCGCTGTCGGTGAGATGTACGAGGCGGTCACGGGCGCGATCCTGCCCGCGGTCGACGATCCTTCGTGGGAGCGCACGACGCGTGCCGCGCTGGTCGGGCGTTTGTTGGACATTGTGACAGGAGGCGCGGCGCTCGACCCAGCAGACGCGATCGCCTCGACGCTCGCCTCGGGGTACGCGGACCGTCTGGGCACGCCGCTCGACGCCGGCTCATCGCCCGACGTGCTTGCTGGTCGGCTCGCGGCGTCGCTGCTCACGGAAGCGCGGGCGGCCGGCGGGCTGGAGTCGGAAGCCATTATCGCGTCGCTTACGCGCCGGTTCGAGGCGCGGCGCGCGCTCGCCGAGGGCGAGATGCAGCGATTCGCGGTGGAAGCGGTCAACGCGGCCGAGGCGATGGGCGCGCTGCTGACGTTCGAGCGTCCGCAGGCGGGCGAGCGGGCTTCCGAGATCGTGGAATCGCTGCGTGAAGAGGTCGCCGACGCGCCGAACACCGCCGTGCAGATGCAGCGAGCCGAACTCGCGGCGCTGCGGCTGTGGATGATCCGGCTTGGGGGCACGCCGTGAAAGACTTCTGCCTGAACGTGCTCCGCGTGATCGTCGCGGCGGCGCTGTGCGGCTCTTCGGCTGCGCAGCCGGTCGCGGACATCGGGACCGGGGTCGCGGATCTTGAAGCGCGGCTGACGTCGCTCGATCCCTCGCGCCCTCTTGAATACTTCCTGCTCGCCGAGGAAGTCGCCTCGGAAATCCGCACTGCGGAGGGGCGGTCGCTGGCGCGCCGTCTCGCGGCGCTGTCGTACGCGCTGAGCGTCGAATCGGGCGCTTCGCGTGCGTCGCCGCTGGCGAGGAGCGTGTGCGTGTTCCTGCTCGAGGAGGGACTGATCGAGGACGAGGGCGACCGGCGGTACGTTGCGGCCCTTCGGGATGCGCTCTCGGACGCGACGATGCGCGAGGCGGCGCCCTCGGAAGCGCGACAGACCGAAACGGATCCGACGGGAACGGCGCTCGCGCTGGCGACGGCCCTCGGCGAGTACCGGGCGGGCAGGTTCCGGGAAGCCCAGGCGCTCTTCGAGCGTGATGACGTGCGTTCATTGCTCGCGCGGCACGCGGCGACGCTCCGCGGCGTGGGGGTGATGCTCCGCGACGTGGAGTCGCGCCCGAGTTGCCGGGAATGCCGGAACCGGCGCATCGTCCGCGACGAGGTGAATCCCGACGCAGATCGCCGGCTGTGCAGGACGTGCGGCGGCGATCCGAGCCCCGCGCTGGCGCCCGTCGACCTCATCTCGTCGCTGCGCACGGAGGCGTTGCTGCTGGGAGGGAAGGACGCTTCGTGGAGCGCGCGCATCGCGGCGGGACGCGTCGAGCCGTTCGTGGATGTCGACCCGGCGCGGCTGGCGGAGCGGCTGGGCGTCGAC
>JBQLZI010000251.1:0-3738 GCA_052168195.1 Phycisphaerales bacterium | reverse complement strand
GGTCGGTGAAGTCGGTCACGCCGTCGAAGTTGATGTCGGTGCCGCAGGTCACGCGCTCGACGCCGCTGACCACCACGTTGTCGATGAGCGTCTCGGCGCCGAGCACGCGGAACGCGCTGTTCGACGCCAGCCGGTTGATCGCGACGAACGACGCATCGCCCGCGCCGACGGCGGCCTCGCCCCGGCCGTCGAGCCGGTCGAGCGTCATGGTGAAGCGCCCGTCGTTGCGCACCTCGTACGCGACGCGGAACCACGACGACGCGGGCAGCGTCGCGAGGTCGCCCGCGGTCTCTCCCGTGGGCGGAACGCAGCCGGCGATCGGCTGGCCTTCCACATCGAGGCACCACCGCCCGCCGACCTGCAGCGGCGCGCCGCCCGGGGTCGGGTTCATGCCCCCGGGCATATAGAGCACGCCGGGCATGAGCGCGGGCTGATACTCGAACTCGCACGGCCCGGCGCCGTCGCACCACACCGCGCCCCAGCGGGCGCGGAAGCGCTGATTGATCCGGTAGTTGATGGGCTCGAACGTCGTGCCCTCGTGCAGGGTGTGCGTGAAGAACTCCGTCTCCACCCGCGCGGGGGTGTCGAGATGCGGCCTGACCGACTCGTTCCACGTGAGTTCGAACCCGGTGAACAGCCCGCCGGGCGACTGGCCGATGTCCGTGCGGACGAAGAGCACGTTCGTGCCGTTGCCGTCGACGGGCGAACCCGACAGGTCGCGCACGCCTCCATAGGAGAGCGTGGGCTGCATGCGCAGCACGTTCGTCCCCCACTCGAACCCGGGCGGGCCCTGGAAGTCGTCGGCCTCGGTCTCAACGCCGAACGCGCCGACGAGCCCGGGCGAGAAATCCTCGAACCCTTCGGTCATCACCAGCGTTGGCTGGGCGAGCGCAATCCCGCATCCGGCGGCGGACGAGAGCAACACACAAAGGCCGTACTTCATCGGAACCCCCTTGTTCCATGGTCGAGGTCGCGGCATTGCGACCGGGAACAACCTACCACCGGACCGCGGACGCCGCCAGAAGTTTTCCTGCCGGAACGGCAGCCGGCGCGAACACGCCCGCCTCGGATCGACGCACGCGGCCCGCACGGGGCCGCGACGGCGGTTCGGGCGCTGGCGCCGCGGTTGTATCGTGTTTGTGCACAGGAGAGACGCCCCATGCGCATGGACCGATTCACAACCCTCGCCCAGCAGGCCCTGGCCGACGCGCAGTCGCTCGCGATGCAGCAGAGCGCCGCGGAGGTCTCGCCGCTGCACGTGCTCAGCGCGCTGCTCGCCGAGAAGGGCGGGACGGCGTCGTCGATCGTCGCGAAAGCCGGCGTGCAGCCCGAGCGGCTCGCGCAGGTCGTCGAGGCCGAGACCAAACGTCTGCCCACGGTCAGCGGATCTCCGCCCCAGCCCGGACGGGGCATGATGAGCGTCCTCCAGAAAGCCGACGCCGACGCCCGCGAGATGGGCGACGCCTACGTCTCGACAGAGCACCTGCTGCTCGCGCTCGCGGACGTGAAGAGCGAAGCCAAAGAGGCGATCAGCGTGGTCGGGCTCGACCGGCGCAAACTCATGGACGCGGTGAAGGCCCTCCGCGCCGCGAGCGGCGTCTCGAGCGTGCAGGACCCCGGCGCCGAGTCGAACTACGAGTCGCTGAAGAAGTACGGCATCGACCTCACCGAGAAGGCGAGCGAGGGCAAACTCGATCCCGTCATCGGGCGCGACGAAGAGATCCGCCGCTGCATGCAGGTGCTCAGCCGGCGCACGAAGAACAACCCGGTGCTCATCGGCGAGCCGGGCGTGGGCAAGACCGCGATCGCGGAAGGGCTCGCGCTGCGCATCGTCAACGGCGACTGCCCGGAGTCGATGCGCGACGCGCGCATCGTCGCGCTCGACGTGGGCCAGTTGCTCGCGGGCGCGAAGTTCCGCGGCGAGTTCGAGGAGCGCCTCAAGGCCGTGCTCCGCGAGGTGGCCGCGAGCGAGGGCCGGGTGATCCTGTTCATCGACGAGCTGCACACCATCGTCGGCGCGGGGCAGGCCGAGGGCGCCGTGAGCGCCGGCAACCTGCTCAAGCCCGCGCTCGCGCGCGGCGAACTGCGCTGCATCGGCGCCACCACGCTCGACGAGTACCGCAAGCACATCGAGAAGGACCCCGCCTTCGAGCGGCGCTTCCAGCCCGTCTACGTCGATCAGCCCAGCGTCGAGGACACCATCGCGATCCTCCGCGGGCTCAAGCCCCGTTACGAAGCCCACCACGGCGTGCGCATCGTCGACGGCGCGCTCGTCGCCGCGGCGCGGCTCAGCAACCGCTACATCACCGAGCGCTTCCTGCCCGACAAGGCCATCGACCTGATCGACGAGGCGGCCAGCCGCCTGCGCATCGAGGCCGACAGTCTCCCGCTCGAACTCGACGAACTCCGCCGCCGGATCATGCAACTCGAGATCGAGAAGCAGGCGCTCCAGATGGAGACCGACTCCGGCGGCGACGCCCAGAGCGCCAAGCAACTCGAGCGCGTCGACCAGGAACTCTCCGACCTCAACGAACAGAACCGCGCCCTCACCGCGCGCTGGGAGGACGAGAAGCGCCTGCACGACGAGGTGAAGGCCATCAAGGAGCAGATGGACGCCAAGCGCGTCGAACTCGAGCAGGCCCAGCGCCGCGGCGACCTCGAGACCGCGGCCCGCATCCAGTACGGCGACCTGCGCGACCTGGAGAAGCGCCTCGCCGACGCCGAGCGCCGCATCGACGAGCGCGAGGCCAAGGGCGAGACGCTCATCAAGGAAGAGGTCGACGCCGAGTCGATCGCGCAGATCGTGGCGCGGTGGACGGGCATCCCGGTGAGCAAACTCGTGGAGGGCGAGCGCGAGAAACTCCTGCACATGGAGGACGAACTGGCGACGCGCGTCGTCGGGCAGCAGGACGCGGTGCGCGCGGTGAGCGACGCCGTCCGCCGCAGCCGCGCCGGGCTGGGCGACCCGGCGCGCCCCATCGGCTCGTTCCTCTTCCTCGGGCCCACGGGGGTGGGCAAGACGGAACTGTGCAAGGCGCTCGCCTCGTTCATGTTCGACACCGAGGAAGCCCTCGTGCGCATCGACATGAGCGAGTACATGGAGAAGCACGCCGTCGCGCGGCTCATCGGCGCGCCCCCCGGCTACGTCGGCTACGAGGAGGGCGGGCGCCTCACCGAGTCGATCCGCCGCCGCCCCTACGCGGTCGTGCTCTTCGACGAGATCGAGAAGGCCCACCCTGACGTGTTCAACGTGCTGCTGCAGATGCTCGACGACGGGCGCCTGACCGACGGGCAGGGCCGCACGGTCGACTTCAAGAACACCGTCGTCGTGATGACGAGCAATATCGGCAGTCAGCAGATCCAGGAGCTGACCGCCAAGGGCGCCGAGGACTGGGAGATCGAGGCGGCGGTGCGCGAGCAACTCAAGGCGTTCCTGCGCCCAGAACTGCTCAACCGCATCGACGAGACGATCATCTTCCACCAGTTGCGCCGCGAGCAGATCGCGAAGATCGTCGAGATCCAACTCGAGCGCCTGCGCGCCCGCCTCGCGGAGCGCGAGATCACCATCGAACTCACCCCCGGCGCGATCGACGCGATCGCGAACGAGGGGTACGACCCGGTCTACGGCGCCCGCCCGCTGAAGCGCGTCATCCAGCAACGGCTCGAGAACCCGATCGCCTCGCGCATCCTCGCGGGGGAGATCGAGGACGGGCAGACGATCACTGTCGGCTACGAGGG
>JBQLZI010000250.1:0-3744 GCA_052168195.1 Phycisphaerales bacterium | reverse complement strand
GGGCTCGAAGCGCGACGGGTCAACGCGGACACCGTCGCCGCGGGGAACGCCGAGTCCCTCGCGCGCGCCGCGCACGATCTCGCGAACCGCGGCGTGCCCTACACCTTCGGCCCACCGACGCTGGGCGACGTCTACCTCGCGCGCACCGGACAGGCGCTCGCGACAGCCCGGGAGCCCTCGCCGTGAGCGCGCTCCCTGCCTTCCGCGCGATCGCATCCCGCGAGATCGTTCGCGTGCTGCGCCAACCCTCGCGCATCGTCGCAGCCCTCGGCACCCCGGCGCTCATCTGGGCGTTCTTCGCGAGCGGCTTCGCCCGGTCCGTGCGCACGGACACCGACGCCGGCTACGCGTTGTTTCTGCTCCCCGGCATGGTGACGCTCACCGCGACGTTCAGCGCGATCTTCTCCGCGATCTCGCTCATCCACGACCGCCGCGAGGGGTTCCTGCAGTCCGCGATCGTGTCCCCGGCTCCGGCGTGGTCGATCGCGCTCGGCAAAGCGCTGGGCTGCTCGGTCGTCGCGTTCGTGCAGGCGGCCGCCTTGCTGCTTCTTGCGCCGCTGTTCACCGATGACCTGACGATGGTCGGGTTCACGCTCGCGCTGCTCGCCGCCGTCTCCGCCACGCTCGCCGTCACCGGGCTGGGAATGGCCCTCGCGTGGAAGGTCAACAGCGTCGAAGGGTTCCACGGCGTGATGAACCTGCTGCTCACGCCCATGTGGCTCCTGAGCGGCGCCGTGTTCGATGTCTCGTCCGCCTCCCCGTGGCTCGCGTGGCTTGCCCGGCTCAACCCGCTCACGCACGTGACCGACGCGATGCGCGCGGCGTTGATTGACGCGCACGCCCCGCCGCTCGCCTGGGTCGTGACCGCCCTCTTCGCCGCCTTCGGACTCGCCGCGTCTGTTCTCACGATGGCACGCGCCTCGCGTCCCGGCGGCGCGAACAATCACACATGACGCACCCGACGACCACCCCGCCCCAGCCGACCGGCCCCGCGCCGAAGACGCGCAAGCCGATCTCGCTCAAGCCGCTCGTCCTGCTCGCCGTGGTCGGCGTCCTCAGCGCCGGCGGCGTGCTGCTATACGACCATTTCGGGCGCACCGTCGTCGATCCGTTCGCGCCCGACGAAGGCCTCGAAGCGCTCACGGTCCCCGCGTTCTCCATGACCACGCAGAGCGGCGCCGAATTCACACGCGACGACCTGCTCGGTCACCTCACGGTGATGGATTTCTTCTTCACCAACTGCCCGGCGATCTGCCCGGCGCTCTCACGCTCGATGAAACGCATCCAGGACGCCGTCGGCGACCGCGGGGTGCGCCTCGTCAGCGTCAGCGTCGATCCACAGAACGACACGGTCGACACGCTGCGCGCCCACGCCGCGGAGATCGGGGCGGACACCGACGTGTGGACGTTCCTGCGCGCCGACGACTTCGAGCAGGTGCGCCGCCTCAGCGAAGACGGCCTCAAACTCGGGCTCTCCCTCGACGGCGCGCGGGCAATCAAACTTGATTCCGGGGGCGAGATGCCGTGGATCGACCACACGGGCAAACTCGTGCTGCTCGACGCGAACGCCAACGTCATCGGGCTCTACAGCGGGCTCAACGAGTACGAGGTCGACGCGCTCATCCAGCGCCTCGCGCTCGCGGCCGACCTGCAGGACGTCGAACAGGAGCCCTGAGCCGGGGGCGTCTTCACCCTGTCAAGAATGAAGATCCGGTGAAGGATTCTCGGAACCGCGCGATTCCGCCGCGCGTATCGTGAACCGAGTTGTTCTCTCCTCCTCCAGCCCGCACCGTCGAGCAATCGGCGAGGCGGGCTTTCGCGTTCCGGGGGACTGCGCGCTTCCTGAGGCCCTGTCAAGCGTGATCTCGCCGGACCCCCGTCCAAGGGGGGCGGCCGAGCCGCGTTGTGGACATCCGGGTGATAACGCCGGCGGGCTGCACGCCTAACACCTTGCAGATCGAGCACATACAACATTCCCACGAACCAGCCCCAGCGAGGCACAACGTGTGGAGCGTTTTTTTGCCCAGCCGCTAACCGGCTGGATTGTCCGTGCTTGCGTGCACGACCCCGCCGCGAGCCGCGAACGAAACGCTTGTGCCCGAATGAGAACGCCTTTACCGTCTCTGAACGGTCAAGGACTGGCCGACGCACCGCCGCTCCCCGCAGCCCGCGTCGCCCGTGAGAAACACGTCCCAGCAGACTACCCCGCCCTCTTCGAGGCGCGGCGACGCTGTTCTGCTGCCCGTGTGGCTCCCGCGGCGCCTGCGCTCCCACCAGCGGCGACTGCACACCGAACGGACTCGGCGCCCTCTCTCCGCCCGCGCACCGCCGCCCCATGATGGGCTGGCCGCATCACGGAAAGGACTGCCGTGACCACCTCTGCCTTCGCAGACACGACGCTGCGCCCCTCTCCCGCCGCCAGCACGCCCGACGAGGTCCGGGGCGTGCTCGCCGCCGCGATGGGGTCCGACCGTTTCGCACGCTACTTCGGCGACGACTCCGCCTCGCTCTCGCTTCATCGAGACACCGTCGCCCTCCGCGTGCCCAACGCCTTCATCGCCGAGACGCTCCGCCGACGCTTCGGCGAGCAACTCGAGCAGGCCGTGCAGCACGCCCTCGGCGCCGAGGCCAACCTCCGCTTCGAGGTCGACCCTGAAGCGAGCGACGCCGCTTCCGCCATGGAACGCGCCGTCGCGGCCGCCGCTCCAACGGCCCCGCAGCCCCGCGCCGCCCAGCACGTGGGCCCGGGCGCGACATGGCGCCGCCTCGAAGACTTCGTCGTCGGGGACTCCAACCGCCTCGCGTACGAAGCGTCCCTCCGCGTCGCCGGGGGCGCGCCCCACGAGCAGTTCGGCGGGCTGTTCCTCCACGGCGTCTCGGGCGTCGGCAAGACCCACCTCTTGCAGGGCATCGTGACGCGGTTCCGGGCCGCCCATCCCGGCGCCAAGGTCCGCTACACCACCGGGGAACAGTTCACCAACGCGTTCATCCAGTCGCTTAAATCCGGTTCTCTCGACGAGTTCCGCCGCCGGCACCGCGGCCTCGACCTGCTCTGCATCGACGACGTCCACTTCCTCTCCCAGAAGTCGAAGACCCAGGACGAACTCCTCCACACCTTCGACGCCCTCGACCTCTCCGGCGCCCGCGTCGTTCTTGCCTCCGACGAGCATCCCCACAAGATCGCCCGCTTCTGCGAACGCCTCGTCTCGCGGTTCATCAGCGGCATGGTCGTCCGCCTCGACCGCCCGGACGCCGCCACTCGCAGCGAGATCGCCCGCCGCATGCTCCTCAAGCGCGGGCTGACCCCCGCCCCCGGCGCCAGCGACGCCATCGCCGCGCGCTGCGAGGGAAGCGTGCGCGAACTCGAAGGGGCCGTGACCCGCGTCGCCGCCGTCCGCGAACTCCTGAGCGATTCCTCGGCGCCCACCGGCGTCGTCGACGCCGCCTGCGTCGAACGCGCGCTGGGCCGCTCGTCCTCCTCGCCGAAGGTCCGCCGCCCCATCTCCACCGACGAGATCACCGACGCGATCTGCGACTCGCTGGACGTCAGCAAGGCCGAGGTCCTCGGCAACGGGCGCCACAAGCGTGTCGTCCTCGCCCGCTCGCTCGCCGCCTTCCTTGCGCGCCGGCTCACCACGCGCAGTTTCCCCGAGATCGCCAAGGATCTCCGTCGTCCGAGCCACTCCAGCGTCGTCACGGCGTGCAAGCGTCTCGCCGCGCAACTCCAGGAGAACCTCGTTGTCG
>JBQLZI010000249.1:0-3804 GCA_052168195.1 Phycisphaerales bacterium | reverse complement strand
CCACGTTGTCGGTCTCCCCGAGCACCGCCTCGGCCCGTTCGGCGGTGTCGAGGAAGAGCCGCATGGCTTCCTCGTGCTCGCCGGCAACAAACTTCGCGTGGGCGATATCGCCGCGCACCTGGAGGGCGTCGGGGTGGTCCTCGCCGTGGCGCTGCACGATCTCCGCGTACGCAGTTTCGGCGCGTTCGAGGGCCGCGGCGGGCTCCGCGCGCCGGATCGCGAGCATGCCGAGGTACCTTCGCGCGTCGTTCGCGGGCTTCCATCCGCGTTCGCCCAGCGGCGTCAGCAACGAGTCGGCCAGCGTGAGGTTCCGCTCGGCTTCCTCGTCGAGCCCGAGCCCGAAGTACGCGCGACCGATCGCGCCGCGCAGCGTGCCTTCGACCAGCGGCTCATCCTCGAGCGCGGCGTCAGCGCTCATCGTGAACTCGGCGCGGTCGAGAACCTCGCGGACACGGAGGTCCTCGCCGACCGAACGCTCTGGGTCGGCGGAAGTGAGCATGTCGACCAGCAGGTCATTGACGGCGCTCGCGGAGCGCTCCGCGGCGACGGCGCGGTCGCGTTGCCGGGTCGCGATCACGGCCTGCGCGCTCGCGGCGATCACGCCCGCCGCGAGCGTGAGCACGATCAACGCAGCGGCCACCGCCGCGCCCTTGTGCCGCTGGGCGAAGCGGGTCGCGACATACCACGCGCTCGGAGGGCGTGCGGCGATCGGCTCGTTCCGCAGGTACCGCTCGATGTCCGCCGCGAGTTCCTCCGCGGACTGGTACCGCCGGTCAGGGTCGCGGGCCGTCGCAGTCGACATGATGAGTGCCACGTCGCGCGGCAGGCCATCGAAGAGCGATCGGTCGCTGGCAAGATCGCGTTCGCTCGCGCGGCGGAGCGCCTCGACGAACGTCGAGGTGTGCCCGAGGTCGGGCCGTTTGCCCGTGAGCGTCTCGAGCATCACGAGCCCGAGCGAGAACACGTCGCTCCGCGTGTCCGCTTCGTCCGCCTCGCCCGCCGCCTGCTCAGGGCTCATGTATGCGAGCGTGCCCAGCACGCTGCCCGCCTCGGTGCGATGCTGCCCGGCGTCGGCGTCTTCCAGTACGCGCGCGATGCCGAAGTCGAGCACCTTCACCACGCCGTCAGGCGTCACCCGCGTGTTGCTCGGCTTCAGATCGCGGTGGATCACCCCTCGCGTATGCGCGTGGTGCACGGCGCGGCAGAGGTCTACAAGCATCACGAGCCGGTCGCGGAGCGACGCGTCGGAGTCGCGGGCGTGCTCGGCGATGGGCTTGCCGTCGACGAACTCCATCGCGATAAACGGCTGATCGGGCGCGCCAGGCGCGAGCGGCATCGCGCCCGCGTCGAGCACCCGCGCGATGCCGGGATGCAGGAGTTTGCCCAGCGTGCGCGCCTCGCGCTCGAAGCGGCGCAGCGACGCGCCGCTCACGACCCCGGGGTGCAGGAACTTCAACGCGACGCGCTGGCCCGTCGACGCCTGTTCAGCGAGGTAGACAAGCCCCATCCCGCCCTCGCCGAGCACGGACAGCAGCCGGTACTTCACTCCGTCCTTCGGCGCGGCCGGTTCCTTCGCTGCCTCTCCGTTGCCCGTGTGCTGGAGGGTGGCGCCGTCGTCCATTGCAAGAAGACGCTCGACTTCCCGGCGCAGGGCCGCGTCGCCGTTGCACTCGCTCTGGACGGCACGCCTCCGCGCGTCGCCGGAGAGCGGCGCGACCCTGCGTGCGATGTCGATGGCCTTGGACGTCATCCCGATGCGTCTCCACGAGAGCGACAATCATGGCACGCATCGGCGCAAAAGCGACGCAAGGCCGCGCGATTGCACGGCCCCGCGGGCGTGATTCGGGTTATCGGAATCGGTTATTCGGTTGGCAGCGGGCACGAGCCGCCGTGCTTGAGGTGGTAGTCCTGGTGGTACTCCTCGGCCTCCCAGAACGTCCCGCCGCCGAGCACGACCTGCGTCACGATCTTCTTGTCCTTGAAGCGCGGGTTGCTCGCCTGCTGCTCGGCGATGAACCGCTCCGCCTCCTTCAATTGCTTCTCGTCGGCGGCGAAAATCGCCGACCGGTACTGCGTGCCGATGTCGGGGCCCTGACGGTTGAGTTGCGTGGGGTTGTGGATCTTGAAGAACCAGCCGAGCAGTTCGTCATACGAGACCTTCGCGGGGTCGTACGTCAGGCGGACCGTTTCGGCGTGGCCGGTGTCGGTGTAGCAGACCTGCTTGTAGGTCGGGTTGTCGACGCGTCCGCCCATGTAGCCGCTGACGGCGTCGATCACGCCCGGCACTTGCTGGAGCCGGTCTTCGATGCCCCAGAAGCACCCGCCCGCGAAATACGCGGTCTCGGTCTGCACGGGCTTCGACGCGTCGGGCATTTCCGTTCCCTTCTCCGTGAACTCGAGCGAGGCGGAGTTCAGGCAGTAGCGCAGTCCGGTGGGCTTGGGTCCGTCCTCGAAGACGTGGCCGAGGTGGCCGCCACAACGGTTGCACATGATCTCGATGCGGCGCATCCCGTACGAAGTGTCCTCATCGTAACGGATGTGGTCGGTGTCGTAGGGTCGGAAGAACGACGGCCAGCCGGATCCCGAGTCGAACTTGTGCTCGCTGGAGAACAGCGGAAGGCCGCAGAGTTTGCAGGTGTACACGCCTTCTTTTTTGTTGTCGAGCAGGTTGCCGCAGAACGCGGGCTCGGTGCCTTTCTTGAGAATGATCGCGGCGTCCTCGGGAGAGAGGTCCTTCGCGAGTTGGTCGATGCGGCCCTGCGAGAGCGGCGTGATGTCGTGCCCGGACTTGGAGAACACGGGGGCGGCGGAATCGGAGGAAGTCGTGGTCATGGCTCCGGCATTGTTGGTGGGTGAATTGGCCCGCGCCGAGAGCGCGAGCACGGTGAGGCCAACGCTCGCACAGAACACGGCAAGGTAGGCGACAGGCTTTGGCAGGCGGCTGGGCATTTCGGACCTCGGGTTGGGGAGCGAGGGAAGGGCTCGCTGTGTGTTCGCCCATGAGAACGCGCCGGACGCGGGCAATGTTCCGCGGCCGGCGTGGGGCGTCCTGAGGTTCGGTTTGCCAGGGCTCAGCGTCGGCGTCGGCTCATCAGGCCCAGCCCGACGAGCATCGCGGTTCCGGCGCCGGGAGCGGGGATCTCGGGCAGCAGCGTGAGGAACACCGGGCCGTCGAGGCCGTTGGCCGAGCCGTCGATGAAGAGGTCGATGAACTCGCCGGTCTGCGCGTCGAAGCGGTAGACGTCGTCGCGCGATCCCGACGTGACGTAGAGGTACTCGTCGTCGAACACCATGCCGATGGGCTCGTCGATGCCGCCCGCCTGCGGGGTGGTGAAGTTGCCCAGGAACTCGCCCGTGGTCGCGTTGTAGCGGCGGACCGCGTCTGCGCCTTCGCTGGTGATGAACAGTTCGTTGTTGTCGTTGAAGACGAGGACGCGCGGCGTGAAGATCTGGCCGTTCGGGATGAACGTGTCGATGAACGCGCCGGTGATCCCGTCGTATCTGAGGATGCGGCCGTTGTTGTACGAGGGCACGTACAGATTGCCGTCGGGGCCGAAGGTGATGCCGTTGTCGGCGCCGCTGAGCCCGCCGGAGCCGGCCGTGACGAAGTCGCCGAGGTACTCGCCGGTGACGCCGTCGAACTTCGCGACCTTGTGCTGGTTGAACGACGCGACGTAGATGTCGCCGTTCGCGTCCCAGGTCATGCCGGTGGGCTTCTGGAGGATCGCGGGCCCGGGGTTGATGAACTCGTCGACGAGCGCGCCGGTCGCGAGGTTGTAGCGCAGGATGCGGTTGTTGAGTTCC
>JBQLZI010000248.1:0-3817 GCA_052168195.1 Phycisphaerales bacterium | reverse complement strand
CATCATCGAGATCCGCGGCCACGCGAGCGCCATCGAGGCGATGCGCGACGCGCAGCGCGGGTACGAGATCTCGTACCAGCGCGCTATGGCGGTCGCGGCGGCGATGAACGAGCACGGCATCGAGTGGGACCTCATGCGCGTCGTGGGCGCGGGCGACTTCGACCGGGTGACGGCCATCGCGTACGACGCCGCGGCGCACGGGACGAACCAGCGCGTGGAGATCCTGGTGACGCGGGAACTGCGTCCCGAGGACCCGTACATGCAGGCGCCGGACGCCGTCCAAAGCGGCGGGGGCGCGGCCGGGCAGCCGATCGGGCCCGCAACGCTCGAGCAGACGGCCAGCGGGGCGGACGACCCCTCCCTCGCCGGGCCCTGAAGCGTCGCCAATTCGTCATTTTTCACATGATCCGGGGGTTTCCCTTGGCTGATTTCGTGCGCGATCGGCTAGGGTGGGCCGCTGGCCGGCGTGCGTCGCCGGTCCTCGGTCAGTTCATCAAGAGAGGGAAGAACAATGCGCACGATGCTTGCGGCCGCTGCCGCGCTGTCGTTCGCCGCGCTCGCGACGGCGGGCACGGTGACGAACTCCTTTGACACCGCCGGCGATGTGATGCTGTCGCCGACCCAGGCTCCGGGCATGTGGTACACCGACCGCTACGCGCCCGGCGTGTTCGCGGGCGGCGCGACCGGCGGCGGGCGCACGGGCGTGCTCCACCACGGTGTGCGCGCGGCCGATGCCGCGGCGAACCGTCCCAACGGTCAGCAGGGCTCGTTTTACGATTACCAGGGCCGCAAGTACGACGTCGGCCTGACCGGCGGCGTGCAAACGATCGCGATCGATCTCTTCGTGGACTCGGCGTCGGACGTGGGCGTGAACGCGGGCATCTGGGGCACGACGTCGAACTCGAACAACAGCGACCTGTACTACCCGATCCTCGCGTACCGCCAGTCCGCGACCGCCGCGTACGACGCCGGCTTTTACTTCTTCGACACCTTCGGCACCAACGGCGGCGGATGGCTCGAGGTCCTCACGGGCGTGTCCGGTCAGCAGTGGAACGAACTCGAGATCGTGTTTACGGTCGGCACGGGCTACGAGGTGCTGATCAACGGCCTGTCGGTGTTCACCTACGCGGACACCACCAGCGAGGTGCTCGAGAACATCATCCTGAACCAGTACAACTTCGGCGTCGATCAGGACGTCTACTGGGACAACTTCGTCGCGTCCGACGACGGCACGGCGATCCCGCTGCCCACCGCGGGCGGGCTCGCGTTCGCCGGCCTCATCGGGCTCGGCGCGCGCCGTCGCCGCTCGGCCTAAACCGTTCCGGCGTCAACCGAACGCACTCCACGGGCCGCTCTCTTCGCGAGGGCGGCCCGTTTGCGTTGGCTTCCGGCGCTCACACCGCGTGCGCGGGCGGCGGCGTGTCCTCGTTGACCTTGCCCTTCTTGATCTCGCCGTCGGCGTCGGTGAGCGTCAGCAGGTGCTGCTCGTCGCCAAGACGCGTATGGAGGCGGACGGGCCTGTTCCACATGCGGCGGAGGGTGCGCAGCGTTTCGATCGCCTTCTCCACGTCGATCTCGGCGCCGCTCCAGCGGTGCGCGAGGTACAACTCGCCGCGGTTGAGGTAGTTCGCGTCGACGACGTAGATGAACGGCTGGCCCGCGTTGGTCAGGCGGTTGAGGAGTGTCCGCTTCACGTCCGCGAAGTCGGCGCTGATCCGCTTCTTCTGGCCCGTGCGCTGGTCGCGCTGGTAGACGAACATCTTGTGCTCGTCGACGAATTCCTCGGTCAGGAACTCGTCGATGAGGTTCACGTCGTTGTAGACGCGGCGGACCTCGAAGATCTTGTCGCGTCCGCCCATCGAGCGGTCGTCGAAGGACTCGCGGGCGCCGAGCGTTTCGAGGCGTTCCCACGCGGCGCCGTGCCTGCCGGCGTCCCAGCGGCGCTCGATGTCGCGGAAGAGTTCGATGCCGATCTTGTAGGGGTTGAAGCCGCCGTCGGCCTGGAAGACGACGCCCGAGTGCTGATCGGCGTACTGCACGATCTCCGCGTCGGTGGCGAAGTGGCGCGTCATGAGTTTGCTGTGCCAGTAGGAGGCCCAGCCCTCGTTCATGATCTTCGTCATGCCCTGCGGGGCGAAGTAGTACGCCTCGTCGCGGACGATGCCGAGGATGTCGCGCTGCCAGTCGTCGAGCGGGGCGTGCTTCAGCAGGAAGAGCAGCACGTCGCGGGTCGGCTCGGCGGGGAAGCGGCGTTTCGCGTCCTCGCGGGCGCGTTCGCGGTCGGCGCGCTGGGCTTCGAGCGTTTCGCGCGGGTTGATGTAGCGGTCCATGTAGTCCTTCGCGGGGAGTTTGTCGGGCGCGAAGGGGTCGTCTTGGTCGTCGCTGCCGTGCGCCGGGCGGCTGGGCGCGTCGCGCCGGACGAAGAGCGAATGCGGGTCGATGAGGTGCTCGAGCGAGAGGCACGCGTCGAGGAAGCGTTCGACGGCCTCGGCGCCGTGGCGTTCGACGTGGCGGCGCACGCGCGTCGCGTGGTTAGCCATGCGGTCGATCATCTTGCGGTCGGTCTTCGAGAACCAGGCGTTGTTCTTGAAGAAGTCCGCGTGGCCGTAGACGTGCGCCATCACGAGTTTCTGATCGATGACGGCGTTGGACTCCTGCAGGTAGGCGTAGCAGGGGTCGTTGTTGATGACCATCTCGTAGATGCGGCCGAGGCCGTACGCGTCGCGCTTCGAGAGTTTCTCGAACTCCATGCCCCAGCGCCAGTGCGGGTAGCGCGTCGGGAACCCGCCGTAGGCGGCGAGTTGGTTCATGGTCTCGAAGTCGACAACCTCGAAGACGACCTCGAAAAAGTCGAGCCCGTACTCGACGGCCTTGGCCTTGATGGCGGCCATGTGTTCGAGCAGTTCGGGCGGGAGGTCTGTGTTCGTGCGTTGGGGCATGTCGCCGCCTCCGCGTGGGCGATGCGTCAGGGCGTTGCGGGTGGCGCAGGGTACGCGATCGTGGCTTGTCCGGCGGTGACGATGACCAGCCCGTCGATCGCGACGATCGTCGCGGGCCGCGCACCCAGGAGGACGCGCTGCGAGGAACGCAGTGCGCCGGTGGCCGCGTCGAACTGGCGGATCTTGTGGATGCTGAGTTCGCCCTCGAACTCGGTCTGGTCCTGCTCGATCGCGAGGACCCTTCCCTGCACGAAGTCTGCGACGATCTGCGCGTCGGCGTTGAGGGCGGCGTCCTTGCCGACGACGGCGCCGGTCTGGTCGTAGGCGACGACGCCCGCGGGGGAGACGAAGACGGCGCGGTCGCCGTACTCCGCGGTCTGGAGGCGTGCGCCTCCGGAGATGCGGTCGGCGCCGTCGAGCGGCTCGGGACGGAGGGCGCCGTCCTCAAGATCGACCTGCCAGAGGCGGTCGGCCTGATCCATCACGATGAGCCGATTGGAGAAGGCCCACGACTCGACGGAGTCGCGGAGAGCGGGGCTGGTGTTGAACCACCGCTGCTCGCCGCGGAAGGGGTCGAGGCAGGCGACGCCGGCGTCGAGGCCGACGAGGGTGCGTCCGGGCCCGGCGGGACGGATCCAGCGGACGTCCTCGGCGTCGGGCCTGGCTTCATGGATGGTGTTGCCGGTGCGCAGATCGAGGGTGGCGACAACGGGCGTGCGCGGAGTTCGGTCGTTGGCCCTGCGCGGCGCGTGGGCGCCGCCGATGATGAGCACGCCGGTTTCCGCGGCGATGTCGTAGACCTCGGCGGGGAGGTCGTCGCGGGCCCAGAGCATCGCGCCCGACTGGGTGTCGAAGGCGGCGGCGCGGCCCGAGCGCTC
>JBQLZI010000247.1:0-3826 GCA_052168195.1 Phycisphaerales bacterium | reverse complement strand
CGGGCCTCACCCTGGGCATGGAGCGGCGCCGCGTCGTCCGCGGAAATGGACGGCGCGAGAGTCGAGGCCGCCGCGTCGCCGTCGCGCGCGACAGTAGCCGACCTGATCACGCTGCGCATCGACGCGCACGCCTCGAACGGCGCCACCGTGACGTGGCCGAGCGAACTTGTTTCCGGCGACGAACTCGGCGGGATGGCCGTGGTGGAGATCCGCGACATGCCGCCGCGCATCGACGCGGAGGGGTTGCTCGTCGAATCCCGAGAACTCACGCTCGAGCCGTTCCTTCCGGGCGAAGCGGTCATCGGCCCGCTGCGGTTCGAGGTCGTCCGCGCCGACGGCACGCGCGAGGCGTTGACCCTCGACCCGGTGCGGATCACGATCGAATCGCTCCTTCCCGACAGCGCGGGCGACGAACTCGCCGGTCCCAAGGATGTCGTAGATCCGCCAGTCGAGCGCGCGGCGGGCGCGACGCCGTGGATCGTTGGCGGGACGCTGGCGCTCGCGCTGGGCGCGGCCGCGGCAACGCTGCTGGTCACCAGGCGGATGCGCGGCGGCGGCGAAGTGTCGGCACGCCAGCGCGCCCTCGCGGCGCTCGCGATGCTCGACGACCGCGTCCGCGGGGAATCGAGCGTCGGTCGGCGCCCGAGCAACCGCGAGGCCTACGCCGAACTCTCCGCCATTCTCCGCGACTACATCGAGGAGCGGTTCGCGTACCGCGCGACCTCGCGCACCACAGACGAATTCCTGCGGGACGCCGCCGAGCGCCGCGCGGGGCTCCCCGCGGACGCCGTCGAGCAACTCCGCGGCGTCCTCGAAGCGTGCGACGAGGTGAAGTTCGGCGGCGCCGAGCCGGGGATGGCCGCGGCCGCGGAGGCCCTCGACCGCACCCGCGCCTTCGTGGACGAGTTCAGCGACCGCGAGGCGGAGGAGGGCGCGTGACGCGCTTCGAGTCGCCCATCGCGCTGCTCCTGCTGCTGGCGATCCCGGTGTGCTGGTGGGCGTGGCGCCGCCGCGAACGTGCCGCGGTGGTGATGCTGCCTTCGATGGACCTCGTGCGCGGCGTCGGGCGCTCGTGGCGCACCCGCGCCGCGTCGTTGCTGATCCCGATGCGGGCGCTCGCGCTCGCGGCGATGATCGTGGCGCTCGCGCGCCCGCAGGCCGGCGTCGGCAAGACGAGCGTGGTGACCGAGGGCGTCGCGATCATGATGGTGGTCGACCGCTCGGGCAGCATGGGCGAGGAGATGGCCTTCGGCGGCGAGGTGATGACGCGCCTCGACGTCGTGAAGCGCGTCTTCCGCGAGTTCGTCGTCGGCACCAAGAAATTGGAAGCCCAGGACGGCGTGACGATCGACCGCAGCGGCGACGCGCTCGAAGGAAGGCCCAACGACCTCATCGGCATCGTGAGTTTCGCGCGTTACGCCGAGACGGTCTGCCCGCTGGTGCGCGACCCGCAGGCGGTCAGCGCTCTGGTGGAGACGCTCGACCTCCCGCTCGTGCGATCCGAGGACGGCACCGCGATCGGCGACGGCGTGGCGCTCGCGGCGGCGCGGCTCCGGGACGCGGAGGAGGACCTCAAACGCCGCGCGATCGCCGAGGCGTCCGGCCGCGACGTCGAAACCACGGACGAACGAGTGGCCGTCGAACCCGGCTTCACGATCAAGAGCAAGGCGATCGTGCTGCTGACCGACGGCGAGATGAACGCGGGCGAAGTGGGGCCGCTCGAAGCCGCGAATCTCTCGCGGGAGTGGGGCATCCGCGTGTACACGATCGCGGTCGGCGGCGGGGAGCGCGTGGTGCAGACCCCGCTGGGCGCGATGCGCGTGCCCTCGCGGGGCGTCGACGAGACCGTGCTGCGGCGGATGGCGGAGATGACCGACGGCCGGCACTTCAGCGCCAGCGACGCCGAAGGCCTGCGCGGCGTGTACGCCGCGATCAACGCGCTCGAGAAGTCACGCGTCGAGTCGCGGGAGTACACCGAATACACCGAGTGGTTCTGGCCCCTCGCGGCGGCGGGTGCGGCGCTGCTCGCGCTCGAGACGCTGGCGTCGGCGACATTCCTGCGGAGGGCGCCGTGATGCTGCTCGACGGACTGCGGTGGCTCTCTCCCGGCTGGCTCTGGCTGCTGTGGGCGGCGCTGGGGATCGGCGCGCTCGCGCTGCTCGCGGTCGGGGCCCGGCGCCGCGCCGCGATCGCCTTCGCGCCGGGAGCGATGCGCGAGTACGTCGTCCGTTCTGGCGCGTCGTGGAAGCGCACGCTGCGCGTTGCGCTTTCTGTCGGCGCGCTCGCGCTGCTCACGCTCTCGCTTGCGCGCCCCGCGCTGGGGGAGAAGGCCCGGACAGTCACGCGCACCGGCCGCGACGTGGTCTTCGTGCTCGACGTGTCGAGGAGCATGCTGGCGCAGGACCTTGCGCCGGACCGCCTCGACCGGGCGAAACTGATGATCCGCGACGCGCTGGGCGTGATCGAGGGCGACCGCGTCGGTCTCGTCGCGTTCGCCGGGACCGCCAGTGTGCGGTGCCCATTAACCTACGACCACTCGTTCTTCCGGCTCGCGCTCGACGAACTCTCGCCCCGGAGTGTTTCGCGCGGCGGCACGATGATCGGCGACGCCCTGCGCGTCACGCTGAACACGCTCTTTAGCGAGGAAACCACGGAAGGGCGCACGCGCGACATCATCCTCATCACCGACGGCGAGGACCAGGGGAGTTTCCCGCTGGAGGCGGCGCAGCAGGCCGGCGAGCGCGGCGTGCGCATCATCGCGCTCGGGCTTGGCAGCGCGACGGGCGCCCCCGTCCCTGCGGCCAGCGCCCGCGGGCCGAACTACATGCGCTACGACGGCGAGGTTGTGCGAAGCCGGCTTGATTCACGGACGCTCGAAGAGATGGTCAACGCCACGCCGGGCGGGGTGTACCTTGAGGTTGGCACCGGCGTGCTGGACCTCGACGACGTGTACTCGCAACTCGTCAAAGGCGCCGACCAGCGCGAGATGGATTCACGGGAGGATGTCGCGATGATCGAGCGTTTCCAGTGGGTGCTGCTGCCCGCGATCGGGTTGCTGTTGCTCGAGACGCTCATCGGAGAGAGACGCCGTGGCTGAGCGAGTACCTCTATTGCTGATCTTCGGCGCATGCGCGGCCAGCGCGTTCGCGCAGCCGGCTCGTGAGGTGATCGCGCAGGGGAACGACGCGGCGCGTACCGGAGACTGGGCGCGTGCCGCGGAGGCGTACCAGTCGGCGGCGACGCTCGACGAGGGCGCGCTCGCGGCGGAGGCGGCGTACAACCGCGCCCGTGCGCTCCAGGGCCGGGGGGACACGCAGGCGGCGGTCGAGGCGTACCGCGAGGCGGCGACGCTGGCTTCGGGCAAGCCGGAACTCGCCGCGCGCTCGATGTTCAACCTCGCGGGGATCGCGGTCGAGGAGGCCGAGGCGGCCGCGATGGACAACCCCGGGAGCGCGATCAGCGCGTACCGGGACGCCGCGGGGCTGTTCCGCGAGGCCTATCGATTGAACCCCGGCGATGCGGAGGCGGCGCGGAACCTCGAGGCGGTGCATCAGCGCATCGCCGACCTGCGCGAGCAGATCCGCAAGCAGCAGGAGATGCAGGAGAAACTGCAGCAACTCGCGGACGACCTTCAGCAACTCAACGTGCAGCAACAGGATCAGGATCAGCCGCAGGAACAGCGCTCGGAAGGGGAGCAGTCTACGCAGGGCGAAGGGCAGAAGCAGGAAGGCGCCGAGGAGCCGCCGTCGCAGCCGCAGCAACAGCAGCAGCGCGAAGGCCGGCAGCAGGACAGCGTGTCGGAGCAGGCGCAGCAGGCGGCGCAGAG
>JBQLZI010000246.1:0-3864 GCA_052168195.1 Phycisphaerales bacterium | reverse complement strand
GTGGATTCCTCGCGGAAATCACGGACCCAGAGGTCGTAGCCGCGCTCGAATCGCGCGAGATAGAAGAGTTTGTCGCCGTCGGGGGAGAGCGCAAAGTCGGAAAGCGACGACGAGTTGGGAGTGAGCCGCTCGACGCGAGACTCAAGGCCTCCCCAGTCGATCTCGATGGGCTCGACCTTCTCCTCTTCCTTTTCGTCCTCTGACTTCTCGGCGTCCTTCTCGTCCTGCTTCTCGGCGTCGTCCGCGGGCTGCTCGGCCTCCTCGGCGCCGTCCTCTTTCTTCGCGTCGTCGTCGTCTTCCTTCTTCTTGTCTTTCTCCTTCTCCTTTTCCTTCTCTTCCAGTTCCTTCTGGAGTTGGTACTCCTCCTTGGAAAGACGGAACTGGTCGTACGCGTCCTGCGTGAGGAACACGGCCTTCACGTCGGCCTCGGCGCCCCAGGAGCCGTGCGAGCGCTCGCCGTAGCGGTCGCTCGCCCAGATCACCGCGCCTCCGTTCATCGCGAACCTGGGCGAGTTGTCCTCGTAGCCCGAGTTGGCGATGTCGATCGGGCCCTCGGAGCCGTCGGCCGCGACGAGACCGATGTTGCCGTGGAAAATCCGCCCGCGGCTCGCGAACGAAACGGCGAGCCAGCGGCTGTCGGGCGACCATTCAAACCAGTGGTCGCCGTCGGAGTAGGAGTAGTACTGGTCGCCGGGCAGCGCCACGACGGACTCTTCCGATTCAAGGTCGAAGACGCGGACCTCGGTGCGGTCGTGCAGGTAGCCGACCTTCTTGCCGTCGGGAGAGAAGCGCGGCTGGAACTCCTCCGCTTCGGTCGCGATGAGCGGCTTCTCCTCGATCTTCGTCGCGCTGAAGAAGTACAGCTCGTCCTCGTCGGGGATCGTCGCCTGATAGATGTTCCACGAGCCGTCGCGCTCGCCCGCGTAGATCAGCGTGCGGCCGTCGGGCGCGAAGTCGACCGAGCGCTCCTGCTCGGGCGTGTTCGTGACCCGGCGGGTGGTGCTGAACTCGACGGAGGTGACGAACACGTCGCCGCGCACCACGAACGCGACTTCCTTGCCGCTCGGCGCCACGGCGAAATCGGTCGCGCCGGACGACTCGGTCTCGCGCCGAACGTCAGCGGGGACGTCGACGGCGATCTGGATGTCGAGGCGTCGCGCTTCACGCCCGCGCGGCATCACGTAGATGTCCCCGTGCCAGGAGAACGCCGCGTCGCCGTTGTCGGCGAGCGAGAGGTCGCGGACGGGGTGGTGCTCGAAGCGGGTGAGTTGCTCGGCCTGCGCCCCGGCGCGGGCGGGCATGCGGAAGACGTTCTGATCGCCGTTGCGTTCGGAAAGGAACACGACGGCGTCGCCGCCGCGATCAAAGTGCGGGTCGCGGTCTTCGCCGGCGAAGTCGGTGAGCTTGGTGTGCTGGCCGGAGCGCAAATCGAGCAGCCAGATGTCGCGCGCCACCGACGAGGTGTGGTGCTTGCGGAGTTCGTCCTCGTAGCCCTTGCGGTCTTCGTAGACCATCCGTGAGCCGTTGGAGTTGTGCCGGGCGCGCAGCGCGGGCGTGGTGAGAACCATCTCGGGCGTTCCGCCGTCGACGGAGACCTTGTAGAGCTCGCTCAGCACGCCGGTCGGGAAAAGAGAGGACTTCACGTCGTCGGTGCGCGACGAAGAGAAGAGGACGGCCTTGTTGTCCGTGGTGAAGTCGGACGGGGTGTCGGCCGCGGAGTGGAAGGTGAGCCGCGTGGCGGTTCCGCCCCCGGCGGGCATGACGAACACGTCGTCGTTGCCGTGGCGATCGGACGCGAACGCGATCATCGCGCCGTCGTGCGACCAGACGGGGCTGGTCTCGTGGGCGGGCGAGACGGTGAGGGGAACGGCGCGGCCGCCGGACGACGGAACGGTGTACAGGTCGCCGCCGTGGGTGAAGACGATCGTCTTGCCGTCGGGGGAGATCGCGGCGTCGCGGAACCAGTTGGAGGTGACGTCCTGCGCGTTCGCGGCGGTCGCGATGCCCGCGGCGGCGAGGAGTGAGACGGCGGTGAGGCGTCGGGTCGGCATGGAACGGATCCTTCTGCTCAGAGCACGATCACGCCCGCCGCGCGGCGCAGCGGGTGGGAGGGGGGTCGGGATGATCCTCGAAATCGAGGGGGAGGGCAAGGGATCAGGGTGTATCCGGAATGCCTACATGCCGGTTGCGAGCGCGAGCGCGGTGGTGTCGTCGCGCTCGAAGGGGGCGTCCTCGCAGTGGGCGTTCAGGGCCGCGAAGAGCGACTCGATGTCCGCCGCGTGGTCCGGGTTGTCCGTGAGGGCTTTGAGTGATCGCTCGACGCCGAAGAGTTCGCGGGTGACCGCGTGGCCTTCCGCGACGCCGTCGGAATAGAGGATGAGGCGGGCGATGTTGTCGAGCGGGAACGACGAGACCTCGTAGGGGAAGTCACGCTGGATGCCGACGGGGATGCCGCCGTTGCACTGCAGCATCGTGGCCTTGCGATCGTTGTCGATCGCGGTGATGTACCCGTGCCCGGCGTCGACGACCTTGAGTGTGCGGGCGTCGAGGTCGATCGCAATGACCGCCATGGTGACGAAATCGTTCTCGGCGCTGATGCCCGTGATGTGGTCGTTGAGCGAACGGACAGCGGTGAGGATGTCGGCGCCGGCGCGGAGCGATGTCTGGAGCGCGCTCTGCGTGGCGGCCATGAGGATCGACGCGGCGACGCCCTTGCCCGACACATCGCCAAGGAACGCCACCGCGCTGCGCGGGCCGATCGAGAGGACCCCGGCGAGGTCGCCCGCGACGAAACGTCCGGGCTCGGAGCGCAGGGCGTATCGGAACGCGTTGGTTTCCCCGGCGGTCGGGGGCATCAGCAGGCGCTGCACACGGCGGGCGGCGTGGAGTTCCTCCTCGATCTGCCGGTGCCGGGTCTGGAGCTGCTCGCGCGCGAGCCGCTCCATCGCCAGGCCCGCAGTGCGCGCGAGCGCGTCGAGGAGGAGCGCGCTGTCGTCGGAGCGGGTCGCGTCGCTGGTGGAGTCGAGGTAGAGCAGGAGTTGCTCGCCGCCGCAGCGGAAGGGCATGCACACACCCGTGCGCACGCCGCGGTCGATGATGCTCTGCGCGTGTCCGAGCGCCATCAGGTCGGACACCTCGACGGGGTTTCCCTCGGCGGCGGCGGCGACGAGCGTGCGCGAGACCGGCTCGTCGATGCCCGTGCCGTCGGAGGCGAGGATCTGCACGGAGTTGGCGGCGTCCTGCCTGAGCACCAAGGCGCGGCGGAACGGGCCGCCCTTGCGCGCGGCGACCGCGAGGTGTTCCGCGACGGCCTCCGCGTTCTCCGCCGACGCGGCGAACTCGATGGCCTCGAGCAGGATGTCGAGGTGCTGACGCGCGAGTTCGCGCCCCAGTTGCACGGTCTGCGTGAGCCCCGTGCCCTCTTCCTCGTCGATCAGCGCGAGGGTGGCGTGGAACTCGTCGAAGCGCGGCGGCGGGTGCTCGCCGTGGTCCCCCTCGAGACGGAACGACCAGGGCCCGAGTTGCAGGATGTCGCCCGGCCTGATGGTGGTGGGGGTTTCGGGGTTCAGGCGCCCGCCGTTGACCCAGGTCCCGTGGCGGCTGGAAAGGTCGCGGATGGCCCACACCTGCCTGCCCGGGGAGACGGAGGCGTGCCGACGCGACACCTGCGGGTGCGCGAGGGTGATGTCACACTGGGAACTGCGACCGAGGATCGAGGGCTGGGTCGGGTCGAGCCGGATGCGGTCGATGGGCGGGCCGCTAATGGGCGTCAGTTCGAGCGGGGGCGGCGCGTCGGTGGTCGTCGGCATGGCACGGATTGTGACGCCGAATTCACGGCAGGTCGAGCGCGTCCACGCGGGCGAT
>JBQLZI010000245.1:0-3896 GCA_052168195.1 Phycisphaerales bacterium | reverse complement strand
CCCGGGCCTCCGGCGTCTCCCGATACATCCACATGTCGGCGCTCGGCGCCGATCCCGACGGCGCCAGCGGCTACCAGCGGACCAAGTTCGCCGCCGAGAAACTCGTCCGCGCCAGCGGCCTCGACTGGACCGTCTTCCGCCCGTCGATCATCCACGGGCCGGATGGCGAGTTCGTCCAGATGGTCAAGGGATGGGCGACCGGCCGCAAGGCGCCCTGGTTCGTCCTCCCGTACTTCACGCGTCTCGACGTCGGGCTCGACAAGCCGCCGTTCCCGCCGCCCGAGCCCGAGATCCCCAAGGCCCAGCCCGTGTTCGTCGGGGACGTCGCCTCTGCGTTCGCCGACGCGCTCGACCGGCCGGAATCCCTCGGCGAGATCATCCCGCTCGGCGGCCCCGACGAGATGACCTGGCCCGAGATGCTGACCACCCTTCGCGACGCCATCCCGCTCGCGAAGAAGAAAATGCCCGCCGTCGGTCTCCCCGCGCCCGTCGCCATCGCGCAGGCGAGAGTCGCGGGCCTGCTCGGCTTCAGCGACGCGCTGCCGTATTCCGTCTCCGACGCTCAGATGGGCGCGGAGGACAACGTCTGCGCCATCGACAAAGCCCGGTCGACGCTCGGGTACTCGCCTTCGCCCTTCGCCGAGACCGTGAACGCGTACGGCAAGGACATCTGAGCCGCGGTCGCCCTTCGCGCCGATCACTCACTTATGAAGATCTCCAAAGAGAATCTCCTGACCATCCTGATCCTGATCGCCCTCGTCCTGGGGGCGCTGGTCGGGCAGTTCTTCCTCTACGACTCCTCGGCGACCGCCGAGAAACTCCGCCAGGCAACCAGCGCGTGGCGCACGGCGGGCGATCTCGTCCTCATCCGCCCGCTCATGCTCATCATCATCCCGCTGATCTTCACCAGCGTGCTGACTGGCGTCACCTCCATCGGCGACCCCAAGAAACTCGGCGTGCTCGGCGGCGCCACGCTCATCTTCTACGTCGTCACGATGATCCTGGCCGTCACCACGGGTGTGACGCTCGCGTGGCTTTTCAACCCCGGCGCGGCCGCGGCGTCCTTCGCCGCCAGCCAGGCCGAATCGCTCAGCGCGGCGGCGACCTCAGCGCCGCCACCCGGAGGGCTCGGCGCCGCCTGGCTCGAGATCCTCTACATGATGGTGCCCAACAACTTCGTCGCCGCGGCGGCGAACAACGAGACCCTCAGCATCATCACCGCGACCATCGCCCTGGGCATCGCGCTCACCGTGGTCGGCTCGAAGGCGCGCCCGTTCGTTGTCGCCGTCGAAGCGCTCCACGAAGCGCTGATGACGCTCGTGCGCTGGATTCTCTGGGTGCTCCCCCTGGGCGTGTTCTTCCTCGTCGCGTGGGCAGTGGGCAACATGGGGTTCGCCCAACTCTTCCAGTCGCTCGGGATGTACGTCTTCGTCGTCCTGCTCGGTCTGGTCATCCACGCGACAATCTCGCTGCCCGTTGTCCTCTGGCTGCTGACGAGGATCAACCCGTTCCGCTATCTCTGGGCGATGAAGCCCGCGCTGCTGATGGCCTTCGGCAGCGCGTCCTCGCTCGCGACGATGCCCGTCACCATCGAAACCAGCGTCGACAAGGGCGGCTGCTCGCGGCGCGCGGCCGGACTCGTGCTGCCCCTCGGCGCCACCGTCAACATGGACGGCACCGCGCTCTACCAGGGCATCGCGGTCATCTTCCTGTTCCAGGCCTTCGGCGTCGACCTGCACTTCACGCAGTACCTCGTGATCGTGCTGACCGCCACGCTGGCCGCCGTCGGCGCCGCGGGCGTGCCCGGCGGGTCGATCGCCACCACGCTCATCATCATCGCGGCGGTGAACACCACGCTCGCCGCGATCCCCGGCGTCGAACCGCTCCCGCCCAGCGCGATCGGCCTGATCCTGGGCGTCGACCGCATCCTCGACATGGCGCGCACCACCGTAAACGTCTGGGGCGACAGCGTCGGCGCGCGGATCATCACCCGCATCGCGCCCGACGATATCCCGCACGGCAAGGAAGCCGCGTACGGCTAAGAGAGAAGGGACCCGTTGCGCAGTGCTCTCCAAATTACCGCTGTGTGCGCCGCATCGTTCGTCAGCGCCAGTGTGCCCGGGCAGAACCATCAGGATCCCGAAGCCGCGAGGCAAGCAGAGATCGAGGCGCTGACCGAAGCGTTCTACGAATTCGTCCCGGACTTTCCCGAAGCTGACTTGGACGAGGAAAGCTTTCAGTACCTTTCGCGGCACGCCGAGCGAGCGCGGACCCTCGCCGAAGGGTTAGAGTTCGCGTGGAGTCTCCACGCGTGCGATCCCGAGCTTGTTGCCGCGATGCTGGACAACGCGACGGTTGAGCCGTTCAACCGGCCTGTGACCGAGTTGCCGAAACAAGCGATGGCGGATGACAACGGGCTCGTGCTGCTCCGCATGATGTTCGACGAGAGTACGGCCTTTCCCACAGCAGGCCCGATTCACCCCCGGGGCCAGCGGCTCTCCTTGTTTGCTCTTTGGATCAGATTCGATGCCCCAGGCGACGCCGAATGGAACGTGATCGAGCCCATCATCCTGTTCGACAGCGACATCGCGTTCTGGACACATCGACTCAGCAGCCCGAAGCTCAACAACAGCGAGCACTTCCTTGCAGTGTTCTATGACGGGCAGCCGTATATCGCCTCGAACGAATACCGCTCGCTCCTCAAGCGTGCGGTCCCGCGCTACGACCTCCCGCTGCGCGTCGCGCGGCTGCGGGAATGCGCGGATTGGCTCGACGAGCACGGGCCGTCGTTCTGGGAACCGTGATCAGACCGCCGGCTCGACCCACGTGCTGGCGACGTGCAGTTCCTTGAGTTGCTTCTCGTCCACCTCGCTGGGCGCTTCGCTCATCAGGTCCGAGCCGATCTGCGTCTTGGGGAACGCGATCACGTCGCGGATGTTCTCCGTGTTGCACAGGTGCATCACGAGCCGGTCGAGCCCCAGCGCGATGCCGCCGTGGGGCGGCGCCCCGGCTCGCAACGCGTCGAGCAGGAAGCCGAACTTCACCCGCGCCTGCGCCTCGGTGAGCCCGAGGAGCGAGAACACCTTCGACTGGGTTTCCTGATCGAAGATACGGATCGATCCGCCGCCGATCTCGCTGCCGTTGACGACGAGGTCGTAGGCGTTGGTGAGCACCTCGCCCGGGCTGCTTTCGAGCAGGTGCACGTCTTCGGGCCGTGGCGCCGTGAACGGGTGGTGCATCGAGTCCCAGCGGCTCTCGTCCTCGTTCCACTCGACGATCGGGAAGTCGACGATCCAGACGAACTTCCACTTGGCGCCCCATTCCGGGACCAGGCCCATGTCCTTTGCGAGTTTCAGGCGCATGTCGCCGAGCATCTTGTTCACGAGGGACTTCTTGTCGGCCCCGAACACGACAAGGTCGCCATTCTCGAGGCCGAGTTTCGCGACCAGCGCGTCCTTGATCGGCTCGAGGAACTTCGCGACGCCCGTGGCGAACGCGCCGTTCTCGAACTTCGAGTAGGGGAGCCCGCCCACGCGGAACTGGCTCTTGACGTGCTCGGTGTAGCCGTCGAGTTGCTTGCGGGTGAGCGACGCGCCGCCGGGAACGCGGATCGCCTTCACCGCGCCGCCCGATTCGACGGCGCTCTTGAACACGTTGAACTCGGCGGTCTTCGCGATCTCCGAGACGTCGACGAGTTCCAGCCCGAACCGCAGGTCGGGCCGGTCGATGCCGTACTTCTCCATCGCCTCGGCGTAGGTCATGTGCGGGATGGCGCCGATGTCGACGCCCAGCACTTCCTTCCAGATCCGCGTGACTAGCCCGGAGATGAGGTCGATGATGTCGTCGCGCGTGATGAACGACATCTCGATGTCGAGTTGCGAGAACTCGGCCTGGCG
>JBQLZI010000244.1:0-3925 GCA_052168195.1 Phycisphaerales bacterium | reverse complement strand
ATGATTCTCGGAGGTTCCGCCGCCCTGCTCGGGCTGGCGGGTTGCGGCGGGCCGCCCAACGCGGAGGGCCCGATCGCGCTCGCGGTCATGGCGAGCGAATCGGGCACCGGCGAGGCAAGCCGGACTGCCGCACGCGAGCCGAGCGAATCCGAACCCGTGATCCGGGTGTTCGACGCTCCGGAGGGTGAGACCGTGCTCCGCGTCGGGGACGAATGGGTTTGCGGGGTCTCGCGCATCCCGACGAAACTGCCCGTGGGCTACCCGCCTCCGACGGCGATCGGGGCGATCGAACTGAAGTGGTACCCCTCGGTGCGTCGCGCGACGGTCGAGGGCGGCGGGTCCGCGGACTGGGGCACGAACTTCGCGTTCTGGCCGCTCTTCCGGCACATCGAACGAAACGACATCGCGATGACGTCCCCGGTGGAGATCGACTACGAGGACGTTGCGAGCGCAGACGATCGCCCGAGCGACTGGCGGATGGCCTTTCTTTACGAGAAGTTCAGCGACGGGCCTGCGGGCGAGTACGGCCGCGTGACGGTGCGCGATGCGCCGCCCGTGGTGGTGCTGAGCGCCGGCGTGCGGGGACCGTACCGCGTGACGAACGACCAGCAGGCGCTCGGGGCGCTCGAGGCGTGGCTCGAGCAGAACCCTGAATGGGAGCGCGTCGCGCCCCCGCGGGTGCTGCGATACAACGGTCCCGAGGCCCCGGCCGCGAGAAAGTGGAGCGAGGTCCAGATCCCCGTCCGCCTTCGTGCGGTGTCGGAGTCCGGCGGCGAGTGATCGGCGCGGCGCACGAGGTTGTCCTCCTGACGCACGCGTTCGCGACGCTCGCGATGTGCGGGCTGTGCTGGTTCGTGCAGGTGGTGCATTACCCGCTGTTTGCGGCGGTGGGCGCCGAGCGATTCATGGCGTACGAATCGGCGCACGTGCGGCGGACGACGTACGTGGTGGCGCCGCTGATGCTTGCCGAACTTGTCGGAGGCGGGGTGATTCTTGCGATCACGTCGGGGGAGATCGGGAGCGAGATGTTCGCGCTCGCGGCGCTCAACGCTGCGCTGCTCGCGGTGGTGTGGGCGAGCACATTCGGGGTGCAAGTTCCCATTCATGCGCGGCTGCAGCGGGAGTTCAGCGAGCGCGACGTGCGGCGGCTTGTCGCCACCAACTGGGTGCGGACGGCTGCGTGGTCCGCGAAGGGCATCGTCGCGCTCGCGCTGCTCGTGGCCGGGTCCGCTTCGTGAGCGGCGGCCGAGATACCCCTTCGGCGGCGCTGTCCGCGGTCGTCGACGGCCCGGTGGAGCAACTCCTTGTCGTGTTCGGCGATCAGTTGGACGACCGTTCGCCGGCGTTCGACGCGCTGAAGAAAGACCGCGACGCGGTGCTGCTGGCAGAAGTGAAGGACGAAGCGACGCACGTGCCGAGCCACCGGCAGCGTACGACGCTGTTTCTGTCGGCGATGCGGCACTTCGCGCTGTCGCTGCTCGAGAAGGGCTGGAGGGTCCGGTACGTCAAACTGGATGATGCGCACAACACGCATTCGTTCGACGGCGAGGTGCGTCGGGCGTGCAAGACGCTCGGCGCAAAGAAACTCATCGTCCAGCGGCCGGGCGAGCACCGGGTGATGAAGATGGCAGCCGCGTGGAAGAAGGATCTCGCTGACGTCGACATCATCGAGGATGCGCACTTCCTGAACAGTGTGAAGGAGTTCGGGTCGTGGGCGCGGGGGCGCAAGTCGCTCGTCATGGAGAGTTTCTACCGTGAGCAGCGGCGCCGCCTGGATGTGCTGGTGGGCCGCGGCGGCAAGAAACCCGCGGGCGGTGAGTGGAACTTCGACAAGGAGAACCGCAAGGCGTTCAAGAGCGAGCCCGACACGCCGCGGGTGTACCGGGCGCGTCCGGACGGCGTGACGAAGGAGGTCATGGACCTCGTGTCGCGGACGTTCCCCGATGCGCCGGGCAGGATGGAGACGTTCGGCTGGGGTGTGACGCGGGCGGAGGCGAAGCGTGCGCTCACGGACTTTGTCGAGCATCGGCTTGCCGACTTCGGGCCGCATCAGGACGCGATGTGGACCGGAAAGTCCTGGCTGAACCATTCGTTGCTCTCGCCGTACGTGAACCTGCACCTGCTCAGCCCGATGGAGATGGTCGAGCCGGCGGTCGAGAAGCACGAAGCGGGCGAGGCGCCGCTGAACTCGGTGGAGGGGTTCGTGCGTCAGGTGATCGGCTGGCGCGAGTTCATCCGCGGCGTGTACTGGAGCGAGGGCGCCGACTACGGCGAGCGCAACGGGCTCGGCCATCACGGCGATCTGCCCGGGTTCTACTGGACGGGCGAGACGGAAATGAACTGCGTGCGCGACAGCGTGGGGCAGGTGCTCGATCACGGGTACGGGCACCACATCCAGCGGCTGATGGTGACGGGCAACTTTGCGCTCATCGCGGGCGTGCATCCGCGGAAGATCAGCGACTGGTACCTGGGCATGTACGTCGACGCAGTCGACTGGGTGACGCTCCCGAACACGCTGGGCATGGCCGTGCACGCCGACGGCGGGATCGTCGGCACGAAGCCGTACGCGGCGAGCGCGTCGTACATCAAGAAGATGTCGAACGCGTGCGCGGGGTGCCGGTACGATCCCGGATCACGGACCGGTGAGGACGCCTGCCCGTTCAACACGTTCTACTGGGACTTTCTGATCCGGCACGAGCAACGATTCTCTTCGAATCCGCGCATGAACCTGATGATGAGCCACGTCCACAAGATGTCGAAGCAGGACAAGGTGGAGATCCGGGTGAGCGCCGAGAAGAAGCGCGACGCGCTGGGCGTGGGGGACATCGACAAAGGAGACGGGTGATGCGGCCTCTGGTGTGGTTGCGAACGGATCTTCGCGTGCGCGACAACCCGGCGCTGCACGCGGCGGCGGCGGGCGCCACGAGGGGCGCGGTCGCGCTGTACGTTGTGTCTCCGAAGGATTGGGAGCGGCACGACGATGCGCCGGTGAAGGTCGAGTTCATTCTTCGCAACCTCGCCGAACTCTCGGAGCAACTGGGCAAGCGGAACATCGCGCTGCTCGTCGAGCGGGCGGAGCACTTCTCCGACGTGCCGCGGATCGTGCTGGAGGCGGCGGAGCGTCACGAGTGCGACGCGCTGCACTTCAACCGCAACTACGAGGTCAACGAGCGGGAGCGCGACGACGAGGCGACGCGGCTGTTCCGGGAGGCCGGCCGGGAGGTGCGGGCGTTCGACGGGATCGTGGTGTTGCCCCCGGGAGGCGTGCTGACGAACGACGGCGGGTTCTATTCGGTGTATTCGCCATTCAAGCGAAAGTGGCGAGAACGCTTCGACGAACTCGGGCGCCCGGAGCCGCTGCCGATCTGCGCGAAGCAGTCGGAGATGGTCGGCAAGCCCGGGGCGATCCCGAAGAAGGTTGAGGGGTTCGAATCGTCGATCGATCCGGAGGAGTGGCCCGCCGGGGAATCGCACGCGAAGCGGCGGATGGAGTCGTTTCTCGAGTCGCGCATCGAGGAGTACAAGGACAGGCGTGATCTGCCCGGCGTGAACGGGACGAGCACGATGTCGCCGTATCTGACCAGCGGCGTGGTGTCTCCAAAACAGTTGATCCACGCGGCGATGGAGGTCAATCAGCACAAGCACGACGCGGGCAAGAAGGGCGTCGTGAAGTGGATCGAGGAGGTGCTGTGGCGGGAGTTCTACACGCACATGCTCATCGGGTTCCCACGGGTGAGCAAGCACCGGCCGCTGCAGACCGACACCGAGAAGATCAGGTGGAAGCGGAGCGACGAGCACCTGCGCGCGTGGAAGGAAGGGCGGACGGGGTACCCGATCGTGGATGCGGGGATGCGTCAACTTACGGCGCGCGGGTGGATGCACAACCGCGTGCGGATGATTACGGCGTCGTTCCTGAGCAAAGATC
>JBQLZI010000243.1:0-3942 GCA_052168195.1 Phycisphaerales bacterium | reverse complement strand
CCGATCCTCGTGCTGCTCTTCGACATGCCCGCGAGCATCGGGCGCAACTTCTCCTTCGCGGTGCAGTCGATCGGCATGACCAGCGCCGCCATCTTCATCCTTTCCACGCGCAAGCCCTACGCGAAGCGCGTGCTGCTGTGGGCGATGGCGGGCGCGCTCGTCGGCACTCCCGCCGGCGCCGCGTTCGTGGCGCCCCACGCGAACGACCTGTTCATCAAGTTGCTCTTCGCCGTGATCTGGGCGAGTTTCGGCATCATGACGCTCGTCCGCGTGCGCGAGATGGCGCGGTACGAGGGCATCACGCGCGTGTCGCCCGCGTTCGAGCGCCGGCTCGGGCTCTTCACGGGTCTCTTCGGCGGCGCGTGCATCGCCTCGCTCACGGGCGTGGGCATCGACATGCTCGTGTACACGCTCCTCGTGCTCGTGCTGCGCGCCGACCTCAAGATCGCCATCCCGACGAGCGTCATGATCATGGCATGGACGTCCCTCGTCGGCCTCGCGAGCAACGTGCTGCTCGGCACCGTGGAGGCGGAGGTCTGGTACAACTGGCTCGCCGCGGCGCCCATCGTCGCGCTCGGCGCGCCGCTCGGCGTGTTCGTGGTGAACCGTATCGGGCGCGCGCCGACGCTGATCTTCGTCTCGTTCCTCTGCCTCGGGCAGTTCGTGTGGACGCTCGTCAACGAAGGCGTCGGCGTGTGGGTCGGGGCCCTGGCCGTGGGGGGCGTGCTCCTCGCCAACCTCGCGTACCACCTGCTCTACGTCGCGGGCGGCCACCTCGCCCACAAACGCGTGGAAGAGCGAATCTTGTAAGCACATACAAACCCGTTCGGCGCCTTCTTCGCGCACAAAGCGGGAACTTTGTCCCCGGCGAGCCGATAGCATTCTGCAGCGATGCGCTCCCCCGTCTCGCCATTCCGGTCGGCCTCGTGCCTGCTCGCCTTCGCGGCGACATCCGTCGCGCACGCGGCGCAGGAGGTCGCTCCCGAACTGCTGCTCGACGCCGACGCGATCCGCGCCATGGCGCCGCACGTCGAGACCGAGCGGGAGCTGGATCCGTTCGGCAGAACCAACGGCGGCTTCACCCTCGACATGATCAACCCGGCGCTGCGGCTGGAGTACGGCGCCGCGTCGCGCGGCATGGTCGACATGACCACCGCGTTCGACAACCTCAACGCCACGCAGCGCGCCGAGATGGGCCTCGCCAACCGCGACCCCGGGCAGGTCTACGACGCGTCGCTGCGCTTCGACGCCGCGCGCATCCATGAGGTGTCGCTCTTTCTCCGCGGCGGCGTGCGCTCGGGGTTCGCCGAGGAGCCCGCGGGCGCGAACGCCACCGTCTTCGATTCCCTCGAGTGGACGCCCGTCGCCGGGGGCGGCGTCGAATGGCGGCCGGGCTCGCGCGGGCTTTTCCTCGCCGGATCGACGCTGATCAACCTTGATGAGTCCAGCAACGCCGTCGCCGAGTTCACGGCGGAACTGGGCATGCGCGTCACGCCCGACCTGAGCGTCTCGCTGGGCTACCGCACGCTCGACAGCAACTTCCGCGCGCCCAGCGACGCCGCCGAAGACCTCAAGGACGCCGCGTTCGCCGCGATCCGCCTGCGGTTCTGAGTTCGCTCACTCGTCGCCGTCGTCAAGCGCGCGGCGCCGCCGCGATGCGCCTGGCGGCAGCAGCCCGATCAGCGTGAGCAGCGACCCGCCCGCGAGCAGCCACAGCCGCGACGACTCGCCCGTTGACCAGCGGTAGAGCATCGAATCGGGCGGCACGCGCACATACGCCGCGGGCGGCGCGGGCTCGAGCGGCGCGAAGGTGTCGATCAGCCCGTCGGGTTCGGCGCTGCCGCCTATCCCGAGGATCGGCGACCGATCCGCGGGCGTGAGGTTCAGGTGGGTGGCCGCGAGTTGCAGCATCAGCCCCTCGTCGCCGCGGTTCAGCGCGTCGAGAAACTCCGCGTAGTTCGCCAGGCGCTCCGACGCGTGCGCGTGCTCGGCCTTCGCCTGCGCGAGCACGAGTTCGGCCTTCTGCAGGTCGTCCTGCGCCGGGATCAGCACGGTGGCGGCGAGCAGCGCCAGCCCCGCGCCGAGGAACAGCCACCCCGGATCGAGCCGGAAGAGCGCCGGGGCGTGGATGAGCGCGTCGTCGTCACGCATGGATCAGGGTGTATCGGCGGAATCGCCCGCCGCGGGCGAGCCGACGCGCCGCAGCGTCTCCGCCTCGTCCTCCACCACGAACCCGAGCACCCGGACCGTGCGCGCCGAACGCCTGAGGCGCAGCCCGGGCCCGTTTGTGCCGGTTTCGGCGTTCAGCAGGTACGTCGAGGTCGATTCGACGCTTGCCGGCCCGATGCGCACCCGCAGCCGCGATTCCAGTTCCGCCCAGTGATCGCCAGGTTCCAGCGGCATCGCGCGATCGGCCCGGCGCGTGAGCGTGTGGGTCCCCTCACCCGCGCCCTTCGGCTTCGGCGGGTCGTCGAGCGTGAACGTCTCCACACGCAGGGTTTGCTCGACGGTCTCGCCGGGCAGCAGGCCGGCGGGCGCGAAGAGCATCGGAGGGTCGAAACGCGTCAGCAGGTCCCGCGCCGGGCGGGCGGTCTCGTGGATTACCACATCGCCCTGGCCGTTCCGCGACAGGATGACCCGCGAGCGGAGTTCACCCGTCGCGGCGCTCGTCTCGGTCAGTTCGACGCGGCCGTCGTGCAGAGCCGTGAACACGCGTCTGATGGCATCGTCCGTCTCGGAACTCGGGCCGGCCGCGTAGCGCGTCGGCGCCGCATCGAGCGGGTACGCCGCCGCGAGATCGATCGGCTCGCCTGTCCATTCCACGGCCCGCGCTTCCGCCGGATCCACGAACCCCGGGGCGCGCGGGCCGGCGCACCCCGCGAGCGCCACGGCCAAACCGCCCAGAATGCCCGCGATTCGTCGCATGGGCCCAGTCTACGGCGGCGCCGGGAATCGGGCGTTCGCCGGCGTCGCGCCGATATACTCGGGTGATGCGTCTGCCTCCCGTCAACCGTGGCATTCTGGTGATCGGCGTCGTCGGCCTCGCCGCGTCCGTCCTCACGGGCTGCGAGTGGATCGACAACGCCCGCGCCAAGGGCTCAGGCGACAGCGTGCTGGAGATGTTCCAGCCCCCGTCGCCCGAACAGGCCGTCGCGTGGGCCGTCGACCCCTACGACGCGGACAAGCGCTACCGCGGCCTGCTGCTCATCGCCAACGCGCCCTTCGGCGGCGACACGCTTTACCTCCGCATGTACGAGGAAGCGTCGTCCGACGGCGATCCCGGCGTCCGCGCCATGGCCGTCCGCGCCCTCGGGCGTCACGGCGGGCCTGAGCACGCCCCGATCTTCCTCCGCACCTTCGCGGATCAGGACGATCTGGTGCGCTGGGAGACCGCCCGCGCCCTCCAGCGCATCTACGCGCCCGAGGCCGTCCCCGCGCTCATCGACCACGTCGGCGAACAGGAGCCCGATCCGCTGGTGCGCGAGGCATCCGCGATCGCGCTCGGCCAGTACGCCGAATCACGCGTGGCACAGGCGCTCTTCAGCGCGCTCAACGACCGCAAACTCTCGGTAAACGTCGCCGCGAACCGCTCGCTGCAGATCCTCACGGGCGAGGCGCTCCCGCCCGACGCCGCCGACTGGGTCCGCTGGTACACCCAGACCGCCGAGCCCTTCGCGAACCGCGGCGTCTACGAGTACCCCGTGTTCCACCGCGACGTCGAATGGTGGGAGCACATCACCCCTTGGTCGCAGGTGCCCAACGAGGTCGCGGGCCGACCCGCCGGCGCGCCGCCCGCCGAAGGCCCGCGCATCGACCTCGGGGCCCGGGGCGCGGAGTCGTCCGCCGACTGATGCGCGCCCTCCGACGCACCACCACCTCGATCACCCTTGATCGCGCCGCCGCCGAGCCAACGCCCGCGCCGGGATGGGCGGTCGTCCGTCC